>NZ_JRVI01000020.1:0-86290 GCF_000783375.1 Sphingomonas sp. Ant20 | reverse complement strand
CGCGCACCGCCTGCAACGCCCTCTCCCGACGCACCGCGACCTGTACCGCCGCCCGCTGACCGTCGCCGAGCTCGACCGGTTCGACGCGGTGGTGATCGATCCGCCCCGCTCGGGCGC
This sequence comes from Sphingomonas sp. Ant20, assembly GCF_000783375.1. Lineage (NCBI taxonomy): Bacteria > Pseudomonadati > Pseudomonadota > Alphaproteobacteria > Sphingomonadales > Sphingomonadaceae > Sphingomonas > Sphingomonas sp. Ant20. Next base: position 86,173 of record NZ_JRVI01000020.1, on the reverse strand, counting down.
GCGGGAACAGGCCGGCGCGCTCGCCGCGTCGAAGACCCCGGTGATCGTCTACGTCTCGTGCAACCCGGCGAGCTTCGCGCGCGATGCCAAGGAGCTCTGCGACGCCGGCTGGCGGATCGACTGGATCCAGCCGGTCGGCCAGTTCCTCTGGTCGACGCATGTCGAACTCGCTGCGAAGTTCGTCCGCTAAGGTGTTAATTCCTCAGGGATAAACCGCAGCCACGAAGAACAACCCATCGGGCGGTGCATTCAGCCCCAGCATCGCCCGATCCTTCGCCGCCAGCGCGTCCGCGACGTCCCCGACCGCCCAGCGCCCCATGCCGACCAGCGCCAGGCACCCGACCATCGACCGCACCTGGTGATGCAGGAACGACCGCGCCGCCGCGTAGACGAACAGCCGCTCGCCCGCGCGCACCACGTCGAGCCGGTCGAGCGTCCGCATCGGGCTGTCCGCCTGGCAATGTGCCGACCGGAACGTCGTGAAGTCGTGCCGCCCGACCAGCGCGCGCGCCGCCTCCGCCATCGCCTCCGCATCCAGCGGCTGCGGCACCTGCCACGCCAGCCCGGCCTCGAAGCTCAGCGGCGCGCGCCGGTTGACGATCCGGTACTCGTACGACCGCCCGATACACGAGAACCGCGCATGCCAGTCGTCGTCCACCACCTCGCACGCCAGCACCGAAACCGGCGCCGGTTTGACCAGCGCGTTCAGCCCCTCCATCAGCCGGAACGCCGCGAGCGGCTTCTCGATGTCGACATGCGCGCGCATCGCGATCCCATGCACCCCCGCATCGGTCCGCCCCGCCGCCTGCACCGCCACGGCCTCGCCGGTCATCTTGAGCACCGCCGCCTCGAGCGCGGCCTGCACGCTCGGCCCATGCTTCTGCCGCTGCCAGCCCATGAAAGGCCGGCCGTCAAACTCCACCGTGAGCGCGAACCGCGTCAAAGCTGAGTCCCCGAGGGAATCGCAAACCCGCGCAGCAGTTCCTCGGCCGATGTCACGCCGCGCCCGGCCCGCTGTACCTGAGTCGGCCGGATCGCACCGTCGCCGCACCCGATCGTCAGCTCGGCATTTACGGTCAGCCCCTCGCACCCGAGAAAGCTGAACGGCAACACGTCCGCCGCCAGCACCTTCACGCGCTCGCCGGCGACCTCGAACCACGCGCCCGGCGCCGGGTTCATCGCGCGCACCAGCCGCTCGACCTCGACCGCCGACCGCTCGAAATCGATCCGCGCCTCCGCCTTGTCGATCTTGGCCGCATAGGTGACGCCCTCTTCGGGCTGCGGCCGGGCAGGGTGGGCGTCGAGATCGCCCAGCACCTCGACCATCAACCGCGCGCCCATCGCCGACAGCTCGGCGGTCAGATCCCCCGCCGTCTTCCCCGCAACGTCAGTCCGCCCCTCGAGCCGAACCGCCCCGGTATCCAGCCCGGCCTCCATCTGCATGATCCCGACCCCCGGTCTTCGCATCGCCCGCGAGGATCGCGCGCTGCACCGGCGCCGCCCCGCGCCACCGCGGCAACAGCGAGCCGTGGACGTTAAGGCACCCGAACCGCGGCGCCTCGAGCACCGCGCGCGGCAGGATCAGGCCATAGGCGGCCACCACCGCGACATCAGCGTCGAGCGCCGCAAACGCTTCCCGCGCGGCGAGCCCCTCGGGCAGCGACGCCTTGAACGACACCGGCGTCCGAACCTCGATGCCCAGCGCCTCCGCCCGGACCTGGACCGGCGACGGCACCAGTTCGCGCCCGCGTCGCCCGCCCGGGCGTGCCGGCTGGCAATAGGCCGCCACCAGTTCGTGCCCCGCCGTGACGAGGGCCTCCAGCACCGGCACCGCGAAGTCCGGCGTTCCCATGAAGATGATCCGCATGCCCCTCTCGAACACGCTGGCGGGGAGCGACGCAACCCCCTATCTGGTCGTGATGGCATCCCCCGAGATCGAGGCGCTGACGCAGGCGCTGGCCCGGCTCCCCGGCCTCGGCCCCCGGTCCGCACGCCGCGCCGTGCTGCATCTGCTCAAGAAGCGCGACGCCGCGCTGGGGCCGCTGCGCGAGGCGCTGACCGCGGTCGACGAGCGGCTGGAGAATTGCAGCGTCTGCGGCAATGTCGACACGACCAACCCGTGCGCGATCTGCGCCGACCCGCGCCGTGACCAGCGCTCGCTCTGCGTCGTCGAGGAGGTCGCCGATCTCTGGGCGCTCGATCGCTCGCGGCTGTTCCCCGGTCGCTTCCACGTGCTCGGCGGTCGCCTGTCCGCATTAGAAGGCATCCGTCCCGAGGATCTCAGCATCGACAATCTCGTCCGCCGGATCGAGGCGGGGGGGATCGACGAGGTCGTGCTCGCGATGAACGCGACGCTCGAAGGCCAGACCACCGCGCATTACATCGCCGAGCGCATCGAACGCTTCCCCGTCCGCGTCACGCAGCTCGCGCACGGCCTGCCGGTGGGCGGCGAGCTCGACTATCTCGACGAGGGCACGCTCGCCCAGGCGCTGCGCGCGCGTCGCCCGATGGCCTGATCGTCGCGGCCTAACCCAAATGCTTGACGGCTCAACCCGCGGAACCTAGCTGCGCAGCATGACCGTCATGACCGTTCTCGAAGTCCCCGATCCCCGCCTGCGCCTCGTCGCGGAGCCGGTGGCGTCGGTGGACGATTCCACCCGTACGCTCGTCGCCGACATGATCGAGACGATGTACGACTTCAACGGCATCGGCCTCGCCGCGACTCAGGTCGGCGTGCAGCAGCGCGTCCTCGTCATCGACCTTCAGGAAGAGAAGGACGAAGAAGACAAGCCGATCAGGAATCCCAAGGCCTATATCAACGCCGAGATCCTTTCGGTCAGCGAAGAGATGTCGACCTATAACGAGGGTTGCCTCTCGATCCCCGAGCAATATGCCGAGGTCGTCCGCCCCGCCCGCTGCCGCGTGAAGTGGCTCGACGAGACCGGCGCCGCGCATGAGGAAGAGCTCGACGGCCTGCTCTCGACCTGCATGCAGCACGAGATCGACCATCTCGACGGCGTCCTCTTCATCGACCACATCAGCCGCCTCAAGCGCGACATGGTCCTCAAGAAACTCGCCAAGGCCCGCAAGCTCGGCTGACCCGGCGCCGGTCGTTAAGCCGACCGGCCAACCCAGACCAGTACCCCGGCGAAGGCCGGGGCCCAGGCAGGGAAGCCCCGCGTAATCGCGGGCGGCACACGCCAGAAACACCACCCCCAAAAACACCACCCCCGGGCCGAGGCCGGGGCCCAGTTGGCACGTCCCCGGCAATCACTCACTACCGCCCGCAAAGCCCAACTCCGCTCCAGTAGCGACCAAGGCCAACGCCCGAAGGTAGGAAAATCCCTCTGTCCCAACCACGTCGTTCGTGCTATGTTCTAACGATGACCTTTCAGACCGTGCCCCCCCCAGCCGCCCGCGCCCAAACCCTGCCTAGCCGGGCGCCTCGCCGGAAATTGTACGGATCTCGGCGCAAAACACGCTTACGTCTCAACATTCGCAACATTGGGACGCTGGCATGACTGAACTCGTGATCGTCGCGCTGCTCGCAGCCGCCGCCGGACTGTTGCTCGGCTGGCTGCTAGCCTCGCGTCGTGCCGGCGCACTCGCCAGCGATCTCGCGGTCGCCCGAACGCGGGCCGCGGACTATGATCTGGTCCGCACCGCACGCGACGCGGTTGAGCAGGAGCGCAATGCCGCGCTCCAGGATCTCGCCACGCTGCGTGCGCAGAATGCCGAGCGGGCCGGGGAGGCGGACCGCCTGCGCACCGATCTCGCGACGATCCGCGCCGACCGCGACGCCGCGCGCACCGAACTCGCCACCGAACATGCCCGCAGCGAGGCGTTCGAGGCGCGGCTGGTCGAGCTGCGCGACGCCAAGGACGTGATGGCCGCGCAGTTCGGCGACGTCGCCAACAAGCTGCTGAGCGACGCGCAAAAGACCTTCCTCGACCGCGCCGACGCCCGCTTCCGCCAGTCCGAGGAATCCGCCGGGCAGAACCTCAAGTCGATGCTCCAGCCCGTCAGCGACCGGCTGCAGCGCTATGAAGAGGGCGTCGCCAAGGTCGAGGCGGAGCGCCGCGACGCGTTCGGCGATCTCAAGGGGCAGATCGAACAGATGCGGCTCGGCCAGGAAAAGGTCTCGACCGAAGCCGCCAAGCTCGTCAACTCGCTGCGCAACGCGCCCAAGTCGCGCGGCCGCTGGGGAGAGCAGCAGTTGAAGAACGTGCTCGAGACCTGCGGCCTGAGCGAACATACCGATTTCCAGACCGAGGTCAGCGTCGCGGTCGGTGATGCCGATGAGCGCGCCGGCGCCCGGCTTCGCCCCGATGCGATCATCCGCGTCCCCGGCGGCCGCGCACTCGTCATCGATGCCAAGGTCTCGCTCAACGCCTATCAGGATGCCTTCGGTGCGGTCGACGAGGCCGAGCGGCTGGTCGGGCTGGCGGCACACGCCGCGTCGATGCGTGCGCATGTCAACGGGCTCGGCAACAAGGCCTATTGGAGCCAGTTCGCCGATACGCCCGACTATGTGATCATGTTTGTCCCCGGCGAGCATTTCCTCTCCGCCGCGCTCGAACATGATCAGACGCTCTGGGATTTCGCCTTTGAAAAGAGGGTCTTGCTCGCCACTCCTACCAATCTGATTGCGATCGCGCGGACGGTTGCTGCGGTCTGGCGGCAGGAAAAGCTCGCCAACGAGGCACGCAAGATCGGCGAGCTCGGCAAGGAGATGCACGATCGTCTCGCCAAGGTTGCTGACGATCTGCGCAAGGTCGGGGTCGGTCTCAACAGCGCGGTGAAGAACTTCAACGGCTTCACCAACTCGTTCAACGGCCGCCTTATGGTCACCGGCCGCAAGTTCCGCGACCTCAATATCGAGACCGGCGCGCGCGATCTCGAGGACGTTTCGTCGATCGACGCGCTGGCGCTCGGCGAGGGGCCGGCACTGATCGAAAAGCCGGAGACCGCGGACGTTTAATCCGTCTTTTCAACGCTGTTGGGCAAGAACCTCATAGGCCATCACCGCAGTGGCAACCGCGGCGTTCAGGCTGTCGGCCTTGCCCAGCATCGGAATCTTGACCAGCGTGTCGCAGCCTTCGGCCATCTCCGCCGGCATGCCCTGGGCCTCGTTGCCGGTCAGCAGGAAGGTCGGGGCGCTGTACGTCGCCGCCCGGTAATCGGTCTCGGTGTCGAGGCTCAGCCCGACCAGCTGCCCGGGACCGCTGCGGAGCCAGGCCTCGAACGGCGCCCACTCGGTCTTGACGACCGGAATGGTGAACAGCGCCCCCATGCTCGCCCGCACCGCCTCGACGGAGAACGGATCGACCGACTCGCCGATCAGGATCAGCCCGCCCGCCCCGACGGCATCGCCGGTCCGCAAAATCGTGCCGAGATTGCCCGGGTCCCGCAGTCGCTCGGCGACCAGCCAGATCCCCGCACTGGTCCGGTCCAGATCCTCAAGTGCCGCGTCGAACTCGTCGAACACGCCGACCACCGCCTGCGGATTGTCCTTGCCCGACAGCTTGGACAGGATGTCCGGCGTCGTCTGGATCGATTCGCCACCAGCCTCCTCGACATCCATCGACAGCGCATGGACCAGCGGGTGGTTGGCGCTCGCCGCGGCGTAGAAGAGCGTGCGGGGCAGGCGGCCGGTCTCGCGAGCCTCGGTCAGGATCCGCAACCCCTCGGCAAGGAACTGGCGTGCAGCCTTGCGATGTCGCTTGTCGCGAAGATCGCGGACATATTTGATCAACGGGTTCGAGAAAGCGGTAATTTCGCGAGGCATTTATCGGCCCTTCGGCGCGCGGAAACAGGGGAGGTTGCTCAACACGCGCTGCTCATGCCCGCCGCAACTCCGCACGGCAAGCGCTGCGGGGAAGGGGGCTCAATCCTCGCCGAACTTGGCTTCGACAAGTTCGACCAGCCGGGCAACGGTTTCGTCCGCGCCATCGCCGGTCGCCGATATGACGATCGAATCGCCCATCGCGGCCCCGAGCATCATCAGCCCCATGATCGACGTTCCCGTCACGCTCCCCGCGCCGTCCTTCTCGACCAGCACGTCGCAAGGTTGCGAGGAGGCAAGTGTGACAAACTTTGCGCTGGCCCGGGCATGCAATCCCCGGCGGTTGGTGATCAGGACCGTGCGCGCAACCGCGGTCACGCGGCCGCCTCGCCGAGAACCTCGGATGCGACGGATATATATTTCCGGCCGGCTTCACGCGCGGCAGCGACCGCCGCCACGACCGTCATCGCCTTGCGGGCCGATCCCAGCCGGATCAGCATGGGCAGGTTCATTCCCGCGATCACCTCCACCCGGCCCCGCTCCATCAGGGAGATGGCAAGGTTGGACGGGGTACCGCCGAACAGATCGGTCAGGACGATCACGCCGCGTCCCGCATCGACCTCGGCGATCGCCGTCGCGATATCCGCGCGGCGTTCCTCCATATCGTCATCGGGGCCGATCGCGATTGCCGCGACGCGTTCCTGTGGGCCGACGACATGGACCATTGCGGTCACGAACTCGTCGGCGAGCCGCCCGTGGGTCACCAAAACTAGGCCGATCATATCAGACGCTTCATACTCATAAGCCGACCGGTGGTCCCTCAAGCGAGTCCTGCGGCGCGGCCCCCAGGTCGCGATGGTTTACCGTGGGCGAAAAACCCTCTGCGCGCAACCGTCCGGCGATCCGTTCGGCGACATGAACCGATCGATGTCTCCCTCCGGTACACCCGATCGCAACGCTGACATAGGACTTGCCCTCCGCCTTGTAGCGCGGCAGCAACAGGAGCAGCAGATCCTCGATGCGGCTGACAGCGGCTTCATAGGCCGGATCGGCCATGACATATTGCGCAACCTCGGCATCCAGTCCGGTCCCAGGACGCAGCTGCGGATCCCAATGCGGATTTCGCAAAAACCGCATGTCGAAGACAAGGTCAGCGTTGCGCGGTAGCCCGCGCGCGAAGCCGAACGACTGGATCGACAGCGTCGGAGCACCCTGATCGTCCTGCGCGAAGCTGTGGCGGATCTGTTGCGCCAGCTCGTTGGCCGCCAATGTGGTCGTGTCGATCAACCGGTTCGCCCAGTCGCGCAGCGGCCGCAGCATTTCACGCTCGCGCGCGATCCCGTCGCCCGCGGGGCGATCGGGGGCTAGCGGATGACGCCGCCGTGTTTCCGAATAGCGTCGCTCGAGTTCTACCCCCGAACAGTCGAGAAACAGCGTCCCGATTTCCAGACCGTGCCGATCGCGGAGATCGCGGATGCGCCCGATGATGCGATCCGCATCAAAATCGCGCGTTTGCGAGCCAATACCAATCGCCAGGGGGGTGGAATCATCCATTTGTCCCTTTGCGCGCGGCGTATCTAGCAACCGATCGAGCAGCATCAGCGGTAGGTTGTCGACGATCTCCCAGCCCAGATCCTCAAGCGTCTTGAGGACGGTCGATTTGCCCGCGCCCGACATGCCAGTGATCAGCAGGATCGGCTTTGATTGGCGCGTCATGCGGCGAGAATTCCGTGTTTCAGAGCCAGTTCAACCTTCAGTGGAGCGGACGCCTGGAGTGGTTCGAGCAGGAGGACCGGGATATCGGCACCAGCGATCCGCCGCGCCTCAAGCTCGGGCATCCGCGGGACCTGACTTCCTAGCCGTACGAGCAAGGCGATGGGTATGTCGACAACATAGGGCATGACGATAATGCCGAGGCCGCGAACCTCGATCCGGCCTGCGATGGAAGCGGGTGGGTGTGCCAGCAACCGGGCACCCGAGCGCACCACGATGGTCTGGTCGTCGCTGACCAGCATTGCGCCGCGGTCGATAAGGCGAAGGGCGAGGTCGGACTTGCCGATGCCGGAAGGTCCTTCCAGCAGGACGCCCTGGCCGCCGATCGAGACGGTCGTCGCATGCAGGCGATCGGACGAGAGGACAGACAGAACTAGGGCTCCCTCATCGTGCATACAGCGGCAGATGGATTACGAACCGGGCACCGCCCAGCCGATCCTCGCGCGATTCGACGGTGATCGTGCCCTGATGCCCCTCGACGATGGTGCGCGCAATGGCGAGCCCCAATCCGGAGTGACGCCCGAAGGCTTCGCCGTCAGGTCTGACCGAGTGGAAGCGGCGAAAGATCGCATCGCGTGCGTCTGGAGGGACGCCCGGGCCCTCATCCTCGACACGAAGGACGACCTCGTGCGCGCCGCGCATTGCAGACAACGTGATCAGGCCGCGGTCGGGCGAGAAGGATACCGCGTTATCGATCAGGTTCTCGATCACACGCTCGAGCCGGGCGCCTTCGCCGAGCACGACGAACGGGCCATCGTCGCTGCGATCGAAGCGAAAACGGATTTCACGTTCGACGTCGCGAGCGAGGCGCTGCGACAGCAAGCCGTCGATCAGGCTGACCATGTCGATCGGTTCGAACTTTGCCCGGCTGAGCTGTGCGTCCAGTCGCGACGCGTCGGAGATGTCGGAGATCAGCCGATCTAGTCGATGGACATCGTCTCGCACGATCGCCATCAGCTGCTCCTTGAGGGCGGGATCCTGCACGCGTGACAGCCCTTCCACCGCAGACCGTAACGACGCCAGCGGGTTCTTCATCTCATGCGTAACGTCGGCGGCGAACGCTTCGGTCGCGTCGATGCGGGCCCTGAGCGCCAGGCTCATGTCCGACAGCGCCCTGGCAAGCATGCCCAGTTCATCCCGGCGCGACGCAGTCGAGGGACCACGACTTCGCGCGCGCGCCCGAGCCGCACCCGCACCGCCGCCCGAGCGAGACGGCGCAGGGGCCGGACGATGGTGCGTGCAAGGAACAGCGACAGCAGCACGGACACGATTGAGACCAGCAACAGCACCATGCTCAGGCGGAAGCGTTCGATACGCACGGTGCGCGTGATGTCACGCGCGTTCACCGTCGTCATCACCACGCCGCCGCCCGGCACGCGGGCCGCAGCCGTTATCACTGGGGTGCGGTCGGGCGCGCGCCAGACCGTCGTGGAGATGCCATGCCGCAACCGTACGTCCTCGACGTCGGGCCAGCGTTGCCGCGGGCCGCGTTCGCGGTAAAGCGGTGCGCGGGGCGCCATCACGACCACGTCGATGACCGCGTCGAGAAAGCGCGCGGCATCCTGCCCCCAGTCTTCCTTGTCCGGGTCGTGCAGCACGAAACTGCGTAGCCCCAGTGCGCGACTGTCCTTGATGATCTGCCCGTCGCGGTCGAAGACCCGGATCTGCGAGCCCGTATCCTGCGCCAGCCGAACGATGAGCGGCTCACGCAGCGCCGGATCGACTGCGGCGATTGCCTCACCGATCAGCCGCGCCTCGCGTGCGGCCTGCGCGACGCGGCTGTCGACGATACGGCTGCGATAGGAATCGAGGTAGAAAAAGCCGCCTGCGAGCAGCAAGAGCGCGAAGATATTGACGGCGAGGATGCGCCGCGTGAGCGAGATCTGACCCGACCAGCGTAATGTCAGGTCGCGACCGTCATCCTCGTTACGATCGCCCACGTCGTCGCCCGAATCGCTCCGTCCCATGCTAATCTTCGGAGAACCGATAGCCTGCCCCATACAGCGTTTCGATCGCGTCGAAATCTGGATCGACCTGTCGGAACTTGCGACGAAGCCGCTTTATGTGGCTGTCGATCGTCCGGTCGTCGACATAGATGTCGTCCTGATAGGCTGCGTCCATCAACTGGTTGCGCGTCTTGACGATACCCGGCCGCTGCGCGAGCGTTTCGAGGATCATGAACTCCGTCACCGTCAGCGTCACGGGTTCGCCAGCCCACAGGGTCCGGTGGCGCGCCGGGTCCATGCTGAGCCGTCCCCGGTCAAGCGGCCCGGCCGCCTCGGCCTCCGTCTCCGTGCCAGGCGACCGGGTCAACTCCGCGCGCCGCAGGATCGCCCGGACCCGCGCAATCAGCAATCGCTGCGAGAACGGCTTCGCGATATAATCGTCCGCCCCCATCGCAAGGCCAAGCGCCTCGTCGAGTTCGTCATCCTTGCTGGTCAGGAAGATGACAGGTATCTGGCTCTTTTCGCGCAGCCGCCGCAACAGTTCCAGACCATCCATACGGGGCATCTTGATGTCGAAGATCGCCAGATCGGGGGGATTGTCCGTCAAGGCCTTCAGCGCGGTCTCGCCATCCGAATAGACCCGCGTGACAAACCCTTCGGTCTGAAGGGCGATCGACACGGACGTCAGGATGTTTCGGTCGTCATCGACGAGCGCGATCGTTGCCGTCATGGTCTGGCTGTCATCTTCTTGGCGCCCGCCGGGATAAATCTCGGGCTGCGTAGGGCAAAGTGCTAGCGTACTCAACCGGGGTACACCAGACCGCGGCGTGAGTTGCACGCCCTCCGGTCGAATTGACCCGGATCACAGGCCCGCCTAGATCGAGCCTCAACGACATACATACGTATGCGCAAGTGTCTTATGGAGAGATGCCGTGTCCGATTTGCGAACCCCTGCCTCAGGGCTCGATGCGCAGGGAATTGAAACACATGCGGAGGTGCACTGGAATCTGGTGACCGCGCAGCTGGTCGAAGCCGCGCTCGACCGGGGTGAGGGGCGTCTGTCCGCCGACGGGCCCCTGGTCGTCGAAACGGGCGCCCATACCGGACGTTCGGCTCAGGACAAGTTCATCGTCCGCGACGCGGAAACCGGCGCGACCGTCTGGTGGGGCAAGAGCAACAAGCCGATGGCTGCGGCGCACTTTGCCGCACTGAAGGCAGATTTCTACGCCGCGCTGGCGCAGAAGAATACGCTGTTCGTTCAGGACCTATATGGCGGATCGCAACCCGATCACCGGGTGAATGTTCGCGTCGTCACGGAACTCGCCTGGCACAATCTCTTCATCCGGACGATGCTTGTCCGTCCGGAAGCGTCGGCGCTGAAAGGCTTTCAAGCGACTATACGATCATCGATCTGCCCAGCTTCCAGGCCGATCCCGCGCGGCATGGTTGCCGCAGCGAAACCGTCATCGCGGTCAATTTCACCGATCGGCTCATCCTTATCGGGGGTACGAAATATGCCGGGGAGATGAAAAAGTCGGTCTTCGGCCTGCTCAACTACCTCCTGCCGCCGGCCGGGGTGATGCCGATGCATTGTTCGGCAAACATGGGCGCAAACGGCGATACCGCGGTGTTCTTCGGGCTTTCTGGCACCGGCAAGACGACCTTGAGTGCCGATGCCAGCCGAACGCTGATCGGCGACGATGAGCATGGCTGGTCCGATACCGCCGTCTTCAACTTCGAAGGTGGCTGCTACGCCAAGATGATCCGTTTGTCGGCCGATGCCGAGCCCGAGATCTTCGCGACGACGAAGCGGTTCGGAACGGTTCTCGAGAATGTCGTGATGGATCCCACCACGCGCCTGCTTGATCTTGACGATCACACGCTCGCGGAAAATAGCCGGGGCGCCTATCCGATCGACTTCATTCCCAACAGCTCGGCGGACAATATGGGTCCGGTTCCGCGGAACATCGTGATGTTGACCGCCGATGCCTATGGTGTGCTTCCGCCGATTGCCAAACTGACGCCGGATCAGGCGATGTACCACTTTCTGTCAGGCTATACGGCCCGCGTCGCCGGCACTGAAATCGGCGTGACCGAGCCCGATGCGACGTTCTCGACCTGTTTCGGCGCTCCGTTCATGCCGCGGCATCCCTCGGTTTATGGTAATCTCCTGAAAGCGCGGATCGCCCGCGGCGGGGTCGACTGCTGGCTGGTGAATACGGGTTGGACCGGGGGCAAATATGGTGTCGGCAGCCGGATGCGATCAAGGCTACGCGTGCGCTTCTGAACGCTGCGCTGGACGGCAGTCTGAAGACTGCCGAATTTCGTACGGACCCTAACTTTGGGTTTCAGGTTCCGGTGAGCGTACAGGGCGTCGACGACGCCATCCTCGATCCGCGGACGACATGGGCAGATACCGATGCCTATGACGCGACAGCGGCAAAGCTGGTCGATCTGTTCGTCGAGAATTTCGCGCAGTTCTCGGAGCATGTCGATGCCAGCGTAATGCAGGCGGCGCCGAAGGTGACCGAAGCTGCGTGACAAACCGAGCGGCCCGGTAGGTTCGCGGGTGCCGGACCGGGATGGGGCGTCGAGCCCTTCTCGGTCCCGCCATCGACATTAAACGGGCCGTCCGAGACGTTGCGACGCCCGTCTACTGAGGTTCCACAGCCACCGCGCCGTCCATCACCGCGACGATCCTGACCCGCGTGCCGACCGCCGCGTCGGGCCCGCGTGCGGGCCAGCTGCCGTCACCGACGAGAACACGGCCTTGGCCACCAACGAGCGCCGTCTCGACGATCACGATCTGGCCGATCAATCGCGCCGCGCGGTCGTTCAGCAGCGGATCCCCGCCCTCGACCGGATAGTCACGATACCATCGTTTGCCGATCGTGACCGCGACCACACTCCAGACCGCGAAGGCTACAAGCTGTACGGCGACCGGCAGGTCCGGAAACGCGAGCGCCATCACCCCGGTGAACGCTGCGGCGATCGCCAGAAAGACCAGGAAACGCCCGGAACAGCCAGTTCCGCGATTCCCAACACCAGCGCAGCGATCAGCCATGCAACGGCCGGTCCGACTCCATACATTAGCTTTTCGGCACTTCGTTGGCGTTCGACAGTTCAAATGGTCCCCTGGGTGACGGCTTCGCTGCCGAGGTGGCTGACGGCACCGTGTCGCGCAGGGCATCCTTCGCAATCTCGCCAATGCCACCCAGCGTTCCCATCAACTGGGTCGCCTCGACGGGAAACAGGATCGTCTTCGCATTGGGCGACGTGGCGAATTTGCCGATTGCCTCGACATATTTCTGCGCGATGAAATAGTTGATCGCCTGCGCGCCGCCCTCCTCGATCGCCTGCGACACGGCCCGGGTCGCTGACGCTTCGGCAACGGCCGCACGCTCGCGGGCCTCGGCATCGCGAAAGGCCGATTCCTTGCGGCCCTCCGACTCCAGGATCCGTGCCTGCTTCTGGCCCTCTGCCCGGAGGATTTCCGAGGCGCGTGAGCCTTCCGCGTCCAGAATGTTTGCGCGCTTCTCGCGCTCGGCCTTCATCTGGCGGCCCATGGCGTTGACGATGTCTGCTGGCGGACGGATGTCCTTGATCTCCACCCGGGTGATCTTGACGCCCCACGGCGTCGTTGCGTGGTCGACGACGCTCAGCAATCGCGCATTGATCTCGTCGCGCTTGCTCAATGTCTCGTCGAGATCCATCGAGCCCATGACGGTGCGAAGGTTCGTCGTCGTGAGCTGCAGCAGCGCCTGATACAGGTCGGACACCTCATAGGCGGCCTTGGCCGAATCCAGCACCTGGAAGAACACGACCCCGTCGGTCGATATCATCGCATTGTCCTTGGTGATGATCTCCTGCCCGGGAATATCGATCACCTGCTCCATCATGTTCACCTTCCGCCCGACGCGGTAGAAAAACGCCGGATAGAAATTGAAGCCGGGCCTTGCGACCGTGGTGAACCTTCCGAAATGTTCGATCGTGTACTGATAGCCCTGACGTACGATCTTGATACTGGTCATCAAATAGAACAGCACCAGCGCCACTGCGAGCCCGGCGACAATCAACCCCATCGGAATATCCCCCATGCGTGTAGTGCCCGGCTATAGCACGCCGTTCGCAGAGGGGCCTAGCCGTACGCGCCCGCTTTGGTTACATGGCGCGCCACCCCACACCCAGGATCGGCAGCTTTCATGGATATCCGCCTCGGCCTCACTTTCGACGACGTCCTACTGTATCCGGGGGAATCGGACGTGCTGCCAAGCCAGGCGGACACGCGGACCCAGGTAACACGGGGGATAGCCCTCAACATTCCGATCCTGTCCTCCGCAATGGATACTGTGACCGAAGCGGACATGGCGATCGTCATGGCGCAGCTCGGCGGCATCGGCGTGCTACACCGTAACCTGACGATCGAGGAACAGGTTGTCGCGGTCCGTCAGGTCAAGCGGTTCGAATCGGGGATGGTGGTCAACCCGATCACGATCAAGCCGACCGCCACTCTGGGCGAAGCGCAGGCGTTGATGGCCGGCCATCGGATCAGCGGCATTCCGGTCGTCGAGTCGGATGGCAAGCTGGTCGGAATCCTGACCAATCGCGATGTTCGCTTTGCCGGAAACCCGCAGCAGCCGGTCAGCGAGCTCATGACGCACGAGAATCTTGCGACTGTATCGACCGAGGTCGGCAAGGAGGAAGCGCGCCGGCTGCTGCACCAGCGTCGCATCGAAAAGCTGCTGGTCGTCGATGCCGAGTATCGTTGCGTCGGCCTCATTACGGTCAAGGATATCGAAAAGGCCGTCATGTTCCCCGATGCGACCAAGGACGAAGCGGGCCGCCTGCGTGTCGCAGCGGCGACGACCGTCGGCGACAAGGGCTTCGATCGCACGGAACAGCTGGTCGACGCCGGATGCGACCTGATCGTCATCGACACGGCACATGGTCATAATCGTGACGTCGGGCGTGCCGTTGAGCGAGTGAAGAAACTGTCCAACTCGGTCCAGGTCGTTGCCGGGAACGTCGCGACGGGCGACGCCACCCGCGCGCTGATCGACGCGGGCGCGGACGGCATCAAGGTCGGCATCGGCCCCGGGTCGATCTGCACCACGCGGGTGGTCGCTGGCGTGGGCGTGCCGCAGTTGACGGCCGTGATGGATTGCGCCGAAGCCGGTCACAAGGCCGGCGTACCGGTGATCGCGGATGGCGGTATCCGCACGTCGGGCGACATGGCCAAGGCGCTGGCTGCAGGCGCATCGACCGTGATGATCGGGTCGCTGCTCGCCGGGACGGACGAGGCGCCGGGCGAAACCTTCCTCTACCAGGGCCGCGCGTATAAATCCTATCGTGGCATGGGTTCGGTCGGCGCTATGGGTCGCGGGTCTGCGGATCGCTACTTCCAGGGCGATATCAAGGACCAGCTGAAGCTGGTTCCCGAGGGCATCGAAGGGCAGGTTGCGTATAAGGGTCCGGCACGCGACGTCGTCCACCAGCTCGTCGGCGGGATCAAGGCAGCGATGGGCTATACCGGGTCGGCGACGATTCCGGATCTGCAGGCACGCGCGGAATTCGTCCAGATCACCGGTGCCGGCCTGATGGAGAGCCATGTCCACGACGTCACGATCACGCGCGAGGCCCCGAACTACCCGACGCGCTAGCATCGACGCCTCCCGATGCCGCAACGGGATCGGGAGGGCCCGCCGGCCGGGAATGTGGCAAGCGGATACCTGAAATCATTCCCTTCTACGTCCGGGAGGGGGTAGGGGCAGGGGATGATGATGATCCCCTACCAAATCACTGCCCGATATTGCGCAATCCCGGGAGGTCGGCCTTGACCCCGTCGGCGCGGACGCAGGCCGCGATCGAGCTGCTCGACCAGATCATCGCCGCTGCCGCGAGAGTGGCGCGGCAGCGGACACGCTCATCGCCCGCTACTTCGCCACGCGTCGTTACGCTGGGTCGAAGGACCGTCGCGCCGTGCGTGAGCTCGTCTATGCGGCGATCCGCAAGGCAGGAGATCGACCTGAGAACGGCCGTGCCGCGATGCTGCTGGTGGCCGATGCTGACCCCGCGCTGGCCGCGACCTTCGACGGCTCGACCCATGCACCAGCGCCGATCGGCAAGGATGAACCGCGCGCACGCGCCGGCGTCGCGCCGCAATGGCTGACCAAGGCGTTGCGGGCATCGGGGCTCGATGGCGCGGCGCTCACCGATCTTGCGGGGCGTGCGACGCTCGACCTGCGGGTCAACACGCTCGTCGCGGATCGTCCCGCCGTGCTCGCCGCATTGCCCGACGCTGAGGCGACACCGCACGCTCCCGACGGAATCCGGCTGCCGACCGGCACGAACGTCGAGGCATTGCCGCTGTTCAACGAGGGAGCGCTGGAAGTCCAGGACGAGGGCAGCCAGATCGTCGGGCTCGCGATGCAGGCCAAGCCCGGCCAAAGGATCGTCGACCTCTGCGCAGGCGCTGGCGGCAAGACGCTCGCGCTCGCCGCGATGATGGCGAACACGGGTACCCTCCTTGCCTGCGATACCGATCGTAACCGGCTGTCACGGCTGGCGCCGCGCGCGACCCGTGCGGGCGCCGCGATCATCGAGA
This sequence comes from Sphingomonas sp. Ant20, assembly GCF_000783375.1. Classification (NCBI taxonomy): domain Bacteria; kingdom Pseudomonadati; phylum Pseudomonadota; class Alphaproteobacteria; order Sphingomonadales; family Sphingomonadaceae; genus Sphingomonas; species Sphingomonas sp. Ant20. The sequence continues at coordinate 70,065 of NZ_JRVI01000020.1, read as the reverse complement.
CGCAGTTGCTCAACCCGACCCGTGAGATCGAGGCGTTGAGCGAATGGGCAGGCCGTGCGGACGGCGTGCTCGTTGATGCGCCTTGTTCGGGAACAGGCACGTGGCGACGCAATCCCGAGGCGCGCTGGCGCCTGACGCCCGACCGCGTGTCCAGATTGCAGTCGACCCAACAGCAGGTCCTGTCGGTCGCGGCAACGCTGGTCAAGCCGGGCGGCGCGCTGGTGTATATCGTGTGTTCGCTGCTTGATGCGGAAGGCACGGACCAGGTTGGATGGTTCCTGGGCGCGCATCCCGGCTGGACGACCGCGCCGCTGTCATTGCCTGCAGGCGCGGTCCATGGCCACGGGGTTCGGCTCGAACCGGGCCGCGACGCACCGACGGATTTTTTGTCGCGCGCCTTATCAGCCCATGCTAGCCAAACCCGCTGTGCCCCGCCTGGAGACCATCATGCGTTTTTCGACCGTTGCCGTTGCCGCCGCGCTGACGGTCGTGTCCGTATCGACGTCGCTGAGCGGCCAACGGCCCGATACGCAGATTGATGCGCGGTCGTTGCAACTGCTCGCGCAGGGGCGAAGCCTCAAGGCGGCCGGCAATCTCGACGGTGCGACCGACATGCTCGAAACCGCGGTCGCGGTGGATCCGCGCAATCGCGCGGCGTTCGTCGAACTGGGCAGGGTCGCAGAGGCACGCGAACTGCCGGGCAAGGCAATCCGCCTTTACCGCGAGGCGCTGCTGCTCGAGCCCAACGACGTCACCGCGTTGCAGGGGCAGGGCAGTGCGTTGGTGATGAAGGGCGCGGTCGTCCGGGCCCGCGACAACCTCGCCAAGATCCGCACCATCTGCAAGGGTCCGTGTCCCGAAGCCGTGCAGCTTGCCGCGATCATCGCCAAGGGTCCGCCCATCACGACTGCGCAGGTCGTAAAGCCCGCGACCCCCGCCAAGGACTGAGCGGAACGACCTCAGCCGCTGACGGTGAGCGGCCGTGTCTTCGCAGCGCGCGCCAGTGCCACGAAATCCAGCACCGACAAGGTCTCCGCGCGTCGCGTCCCATCGATCCCGATCCGCTCCAGCGCATCGAGAGCACCAGGCACCGACTTCAGGCTCTGGCGGAGCATCTTGCGACGCTGGCCAAATGCGGCGCCGGTCAGCCGTTCGAGCAGGGCGAAGTCGACACCCTCGGGCGCGGCCTGTGGCGTGATGTGGACGACCGCGGACATGACCTTGGGTGGCGGCGTGAAGGCCGATCTGTGGACCGGCATCGCGATCAGCGACGCGCTTCGCCATTGTGCCAGCACCGCCAGACGTCCGTAATGGTCGCTATTGGTGGTCGCGACAATGCGTTCAGCGACCTCCTTTTGAAACATCAGCGTCAGCGATTGCCACCATGGCACCCAGTCCGCCGACAGCCAGCCGACCAGCAATGCGGTACCGACATTATAGGGCAGGTTGGAAACGATGTGTGGCTTTGTCGTGAATAACGCCGGTGCGTCGATCGCCAGCGCATCGCCCTCGATGACCTTCAGCTGCCCCGGGAACGCCTCGCCCAGTTCGGCCAGCGCCGGGATACAGCGGTGATCCCGCTCGATCGCCGTCACGCGCGCACCCGCCGCCAGCAAAGCGCGGGTCAGTCCACCGGGACCTGGGCCGACCTCGAGGACTTCAGCGTCGTGCAGGTCACCCGGCACAGCGGCGATGCGCGCCAGCAATTGCCCGTCGAACAGGAAATTCTGCCCCAGCGCCTTGCTGGCATTGAGGCCATGCCGCGCGATCACCTCGCGCAGCGGGGGGAGGGCCGGTGCCGGGGCGATCATCGACTTTCGGCGCTTTGCGCGGCACGCCGATCGGATGCCTGGCCGGCCATCGCGATAGCCGCGATCATGGCACCCGGTTCGGCGAGGTTTTTACCGGCGATCGGGAATGCCGTGCCGTGGTCAGGCGACGTACGCACGATAGGCAGCCCGAGCGTGATGTTGACGCCTTCGTCAAAATGGATGGTCTTGAGCGGCACGAGCGCCTGGTCATGATAGCAGCAAAGTACCGCGTCATAGGTCGCGCGCGCGCGCGGGTGGAACAAGGTATCTGCCGCAAAAGGCCCGGTCGCATCGATGCCCTCCGCGCGCAGCAGCTCGATCGCCGGGGCGATGATATCAATCTCCTCACGACCGAGCGCGCCCTGTTCGCCCGCATGCGGATTGAACCCGGCAAAGGCGAGCCTCGGGGCCGCGATCCCGAAATTCCGCGTCAACCCACGAGCCGTTGCCCGCCCCTTTGCGACGATCAGATCGACCGACAGCAGGGACGCGACGTCGCTGAGCGGTACATGCGTTGTGATCGGCACGACACGGAGTGACGGGCCGGCAAGCATCATCACGGCATTCTCGCCCGCGACGCCGAACCGTTCAGCGACGAACTCCGTCTGCCCGGGATGGGTGAAGCCAATCGCATAAAGCTTTGCCTTCGATACCGGCCCCGTGACCAGTGCGCGTGCTGCTCCGGTCTTGACCAGTCCCACCGCAAGCTCGAGCGCATGCAAGGCGCAACGGGCGCCCTCGACATCCGGATTCCCGGGCACGATCTCGCCCGCGTCTTCGACGCTCAGCACCGGCAGCGCACCGGCGAATACCGTGGCCGTTTCGGTAGGATCAGCGATCCGGACCACGGGCCCGGACCAGACCCGCTCGATCGCCCGGATGTCGCCGATCGCAACGAACGGGGGCAGATCGTGCGCAACACGCGCGGCCCAAGCCTTGGCGATGATTTCAGGTCCGATCCCCGCGGGGTCGCCCATCGAGACGGCGAGGGGGCGCGACTGCGGCATGTCAGGATCAGCGATATTCGACGACGGCGTCACGACGCAGATCGCGCAGTTTCTGCTGGGCCCGCAAATTGACGCGCTGCTGCTCGAGCTGTCCCTGGATCTGCTCCGAACTCGGCAGATTGCCTGACTGCGGATCGTCGCGTCCGCACAGGACGAGGGCACGTACGCCCTGTTCGGCGGACCCAAACGGCGGACTCGATTCGCCGACCTGCAACTTGAGCATCACTTCCTGAAGCTGCGGCGGAAGATCGCGGATCCGGACCGTATCATTGTCGACAACATCCGCGCCGATGCCCGCGGCGACCTTTTCGACGGTGCCGCACCCGCGCAGATCCTTCGTCGCTCTAGCGAACGCCTCGGCGCGAGCCGCGGCCTGCGCCTGCGAGGTATTGGGCGGGAAGCGCAACGTCAGCTGCTTCAGGCTGAGCCGCGCGTCGCGTGGGTCGGCGGTCAGCACCTGGCGCTTGTCGGTCAGGTACAGGATCGAATAGCCGCCCGACACCTCGATCGGACCGGCCACCTGACCGACCTGCATCGACTGCGTCGCCTGCGCGAGCTCGGCCGGCAGCGTCGATGCACGAACCCAGCCGAGATCGCCGCCGACCGCGCGGGTCGACGCCTCGGAGAATTGCCGCGCATAGGACTCGAACGGCTGCGTGCCCTTCTGGATTTCCTGGATCAGCTGGCGGGCATTGGCATAGACCTGTTGCCCGTTCGTCGCATTCCCGGCGAGGTAGATTTCTTTCAGGTTGAACTCGTCCGTACCCTTGGCCGCCTCGAGGCGGTCGATGATGCCTTTGACCTCCTCGTCACCGACGTTGACGAAGGGCTCGACGCGCCGCCGCAGATAGCGCTGCCAGGCCAGCTCGCCTTCGATCTGACGCTTGAGCGAGCGATCCGACGAGCCGGTCTGCCGCAGATAGGCCGCCATGGTGGCAGGGGTACGGTTGAACCGCTTCGACACCGCGTCATAGCTCTGCGTCAGTTCGGCGGGCGTGATCGTGATGTCGGCGGTCTTTGCCTCCTGGATCTGCAGCGTTTCGTCGATCAGCTGCCGCAGGACCTGGAGCTTCAACCGGTCGCGGTCTTCGGGCGAGAGCTTGGCGCCCTCATTGGCCATCGCGATCAAGGCGACGCGCTGATCGACGTCGGTGCCGGTGATCACGGAGTCGTTGACGATCGCCGTCGGCTTGCGGACGTTCGGATCGACCTTGCCGAAGATCTGAAGGTTCGTCGGCAGGTTAAGCCCGGTATTGTCGGGCACGCTCTGATCGGACACGGTCTGGCCGGATCCTCCAGCGGGCGCGGGCGCAGGCGTTGGCGCGGTCTGGGCAATGGCGCTTGCGGTCAGTGCGGCAAGGACCACAGCGCCGATTACGCGGCCACCACGCGCCGTCAGTCGAACATCATGCTTCAAGGTGTCGGTATCCCATCATCGCGTATCATCGCACGTGCGCGCGGCCTACCCTGGCTTAGCTGAATGCGGGCTTAGCGGCCAAGATTGGTGAAGGCCAGCGTCAGCAGGAAACTGTTCCCCTTCCGCGCATCACCGGTATCGTTGTACGTCCGCCGCCACGTCGCGCCAAGCCGCAGGCAATCGTCTTCATACTGAACGCCGACACGGTGGCGGATCGGGCTGAAACCGTCGCTGACGGACAGCGGATCTTCCGCTTTGTTCGTCAAATCGACGACCCCCGATCCGAAGGCGGACCAGAACCGTGCGAACTGGACACGGCCAGCGACGCGGATCTCCTCGCGATCGCGCAAATCCTCGATCGCCGCGTCGATGTTGCGGTTCAGCTTGAGATAGCCGACGAGCACATAGGTTGCGCGCGATCCGATCGTCGCGTCGATCTCGTTGCGGCGGATCGCCAGGCTGTCCTTGTCGAGCCGGTAGCGGTGCACCACCGAGACAAAGTCGCGGAACCGTAATTCACTGCGACCGACGATATCGGAGAACCGGTCGCTGAGCCCCGTACCGTCGGGCAGGATCGTCGGCCGCGTACCCAGGCGATAGCTCTGCCCGATATTCGTCGTGAAGGCGATCCCGGGAAGGTCGAGCGCCCATTCGCCGCCATAGGTGGCGCGCGAGGAATCCTCGAACCGGTCATACCCGGCAAACCGGTTCAGTGCGAACAGGTTGGTATCGTCGAGGTCGACGGCGCGCGAATCCTCGTTGGGGATGCGCGTGTTGGCAATGCTCGGTGCGGCTACGAGCTGGACACGCGGCGTGAACCGCTGCGTGCCGCCGAGGAACGTGCCGATGAACGGCCATTTCACGTCGACGGCAGCTGCGCCGATCGCCCGCTTGTGAAATCCTTCGAGTCCGCGATAACTGACGATCGAGGTCGCGTCGGTGTTGTTCGTGTTATAGGCGTCGGCGCGGGCGAATGCCGTGAAGGTGACTTCCTGACCCCAGTTCGTCAGGCGCCGAAGATCCCATTGCGCGCTGGCGAACGCGCGCTGCGTGTCCTGTCCGTCGGTGCGTGTCAGCGCCAGCGTGTTGAGCTGGAGCTGCACGCGGCCCCCGACCAGTCCATCGTCGAAGCGCTTGCGATAGTCGATCTCGGGAAGCGCGATCGGCTGCTGACCTTGGCCGTCATTGACGCGCAGCGTCTGGACGTACCAGCCGGTCAGCGCGAAATAGCTGCTGTCGTCGATCCGCTCGAGGCTGGCCGTGCTGCGCAACCGGTCGTCGCGCGAGATGTCGTAGCGCCGCAGGAACGTCCGGTCGGTCGTCAGGCGGAGCGAGCCGCTGACACTCCAGTTGGGCGTCAGCTGATAGCGCGCCATGCCGTCGAGATAGCCGCGGAACGCCATGCTGGTGTCCGCCGAATTTGCCGTGGTCAGATCGTCGCTTCGGCGGCTTTCGGTCGCATAGGCGCGGAGGCTGAACGCGCCCCTGGTGCTGAGCGCGGAGTAGTCGGCCTGAAGCATCGGTAGGACGCTGGTGTAGAGGTGCGGCGTGACGACCAGGCCCTGGTTGGGCGCGAGCTTCACATAATAGGGAATGCTGACTTCGAAACCGTTGACCCGGCTATAGCCGCCATTGGGCGATAGCAGCCCACTGTCGCTGCCCCCACCGACGGGATTGGAGAATTTGGGCAGAGGCAGGCTGGGAAGGCCGAACAGGTGCAGCCGCGCGCCGGCATAATAGATCCGCTTGCGGTCGGGGCGATAGGTGACGCTGACCGCGGTGATCTTCCACGTTGGCTCCTTGGGGCAACCGGCCGAGTTGACGACGGCGCAGGGCGTATATGCGGCACTGCGCAGTTCGACCGTGCCATCAGCTTCGCGCGTCCCCTGCTTGGCGGCCAGCCTGCCGCCCTGTTCGAGCACGACCAGCATGTTGTCGACCACGCCGTCTTTCAGCGAGTCGGTCAATTCGATCGAGTCGCCATAGGCAATGTCGCCCTGGGGGTTGGTGACCGCGATATTGCCCGTCGCGAGGACCTTGCCGGTCTTGCGGTTCCACAGCACCTTGTCGGCGCGCAGCCGATCGCCCTGGCGGAACATGCGGACTTCGCCAGTTGCCGTGACGATGTCGGCGTCGGTGTCATATTCGAGACCGCTGGCGCTGAACTGCACCTGATCCGGGTCCGTTGGGGTCGACGATGTCGGCGTTTCCGGTAGGGGCGGCGCAGCCGGACGCGCCTGGAGATCCTGCGCGCGCGCGGACGCTGGAAGCAGTCCCGATGCGAGCAAGGCGAGCGACAGGGCGCAACCCGCCATAAGGTCGATACGCAACACGATCCGAACCAACCCCTTTTGGAACTGCGGCCGGGCGCCGCCATACCGCGCCGCCTATCGCATCGTCCGCGCGTTGCTGCAATCGCCGTGCGTCGGATCACCGCTATCCACAGGCTTGATCGGCCGCGACCTTGCTTTGCCGCCTCCGCAGCATCAGCTTAGGGGCATCTAGCCCAGTTTATTCAATGTTTTTCGAGGTCCCCATGCAGATCGATTTCACCCCCCGTCGCCAAGCCCGATGCGGCCATTCTCGCCGTGCCCGTTGCCAAGGACGGACTGTCCAAGACGCGATGGACCGCGATCGGGGATAGCGTCGAGGCGGTAGCGACGCAGGCCGCGGCCGCTGCCCGCTTCACCGGCGAAGCGGGGGCGATCATCGAGGTCTTCGTTCCGGTCGCGGACACGGTACGCCACCTCCTGTTCGTTGGCGTCGGTGCAGGCAGCGATGCGGATTGGGGGAAAGCGGGCGGTGCGGTCACCGCGCGCCTGCTGACGTCAGGCGCCATTGCTGTAACGATCGACCTGGGTGCCGCCTCGACGCCCCCGAGTGCTGCGGCTGCCGCCCGGTTCGCCGCAGCGGGCCTGCAGCGCGCATGGCGTTACGACACGTATCGCACCAAGCTTGCCGAGACGTCGAAGCCCAGCTTGACGACATTCACGATCGCCGGTGCCCCCGAAGGCACCGACGCGGCATGGGCTGAGCAGGCCGCGGTGAGTGGTGGCATGGATCTGACGCGGTGGCTCGTCACGTCGCCGCCGAACATTCTCTATCCCGAGAGCTTTGTCGAGAAGGTGACGAAGGACGTCGAAGGGCTGGGGCTCGAAATCACCGTCCTCGACGAAGCGCAGATGGCGGAACTCGGCATGGGTTCGCTGCTGAGCGTCAGCCAGGGCTCGCGACGCGAGGCCCGCCTGCTGGCGCTGAAATGGAACGGGGCCGCCGCCGACGTCCCGACGCTTGCCCTTGTCGGCAAGGGCGTGACGTTCGATTCGGGTGGTATCTCCATCAAGCCGGGCGCAGGCATGGAAGACATGAAGTGGGACATGGGCGGGGCAGGGGCCGTCGCCGGCGCCCTGAAGGCGCTGGCGGCCCGCAAGGCGAAGGTCAATGTGGTCGGCGTGATGGGATTGGTCGAGAACATGCCCGATGGCGCGGCGCTGCGACCAAGCGACGTCATCACGTCGATGTCGGGCCAGACGATCGAAGTCCTGAACACCGATGCCGAGGGACGGCTCGTGCTTTGCGACTGCGTAACCTGGGTGCAGAAGACGCATCAGCCTGCGACTATCGTCGATCTCGCGACGCTGACGGGTGCGATGATTGTCGCGCTTGGCACCGAGAATGGCGGCATCTTCGCCAATGACGACGCGCTGGCGGACCAATTGCTTGCGGCTGGTACGGCCAGCGGCGACACGCTGTGGCGTTTCCCGCTGTCGCCGGCCTACGACAAGCTGATCGACTCGCCGATCGCGGACATGAAGAATGTCGGCCCGCGCGGCGCAGGGTCGATCACTGCGGCGCAGTTCATCAAGCGCTTCGTCGACGAAGGCGTGAAATGGGCACATCTCGACATCGCGGGCATGGTCTGGTCGGACAAGCCGGGAACCCACCACGACAAGGGCGCGACCGGCTATGGCGTGCGCCTGCTCGACCGGTTCGTTGCCGACAATTTCGAAGGCTGAACGTCACCTATCCCTCATCCCGGCAGCGGTCGGGATGACGGGGGGCCACTTGGGCGGCAGTCTGAACTCGGGGAATGAGCATAATGCAGGTCGATTTCTACCACCTGACCACCCCGCTCGACCGCGTCCTTCCGCGAATCGCCGAGCGCGTCGTGCAGACCGGCGGTCGCCTTTTGATTGTCGCCGAACCCGAGGCGCAGCGTGTCGCCCTCGATCGGCTCCTCTGGTCCTATGCGCCGGAGAGCTTCCTGCCCCATGCGCATATCGGCGCAGGTGACGACGCGGCACAGCCCGTCCTGATTGCCAGCGACGTGACGACGGCCAACGCCGCGCGCAATGTTGCGATCGTCGATGGTCACTGGCGGGACGCGGCGCTCGATTTCGAGCGGGTGTTCCATGTTTTTGACGAAGAGGCGATTCGCGAGGCGCGGCTGGCATGGAAGGCGCTAGGCGATCGCGACGGTGTCGAGCGCCGGTACTGGAAACAGAACGATGCCGGCCGCTGGGAGCAAGCTGCCTGAAATTGGACGGCATAGGCGTTGCTTTGGGGCCGATCCGCGCCTAAGCGCCGCGCATCCAATTCCCGCCAACACAGGAGCCCGTGACCATCATGGCCGCGAACCGTACCTTTTCGATCATCAAGCCCGATGCCACCCGCCGCAACCTGACCGGTGCGGTCACCAAGATGCTCGAGGAAGCCGGCCTGCGCGTCGTCGCGTCGAAGCGCATCCAGATGACCCGTGAGCAGGCCGAAGGCTTCTACGCGGTGCACAAGGAGCGCCCCTTCTTCGGTGAGCTCGTCTCGTTCATGATCTCGGGCCCCGTCGTCGTTCAGGTTCTCGAGGGTGAGAACGCGATGCAGCGCAACCGCGACATCATGGGCGCGACCAACCCGGCAAACGCCGAGCCCGGCACGATCCGCAAGGAACTCGCTGAGTCGATCGAAGCCAATAGCGTTCACGGTTCGGATTCGGACGAGAATGCGGAGATCGAGATCGCCTATTTCTTCAAGCCCGAAGAAATCGTCGGCTGATGCTCTGGCGGCTGCGACGCGCGACGGTGGGCGATGCGCCCGCCCTCTCGCTCGTCGGAGCCGCCTCGTTTCTTGACGCCTACGCAACAGCATTTGCGGGCGTCGACATCGTCGATCATTGTACGCGGAACAACAGCGTCGCGGTCTTCGAGGCATGGCTCGATGATCCGGCAACGATCGTGACGCTCGCCGAATATGAGCCGGGCCATGCCCCGATCGGCTATTCCGTACTTACGAAGCCTGCATTTCCTATCGACACCGGCCCTCGCGATATCGAACTGCGCCGCATCTACCTCATGAAGCAGGCGCAGGGATCAGGTCTCGGTGCCGCGTTGATGGACCGGGCGCTCGCTGACGCGGCCGAGCGCGATTACGCCCGTGTGTTGTTGGGTGTGTGGGGCTTGAACGCCCGCGCCCGCGCCTTTTACGAACGCCAGCAATTCTCCGTGATCGGCACCCGGCCCTTCAGGATCGGGACGACGCCGTATACCGATCCGGTCTACGCCCGTGAAATCTGACGGTCGCAGGGGTAAGGTGCCTCGTTAGCGTTGTTGGCGTGTCCATAACGCGTCTAGCCTAGCCTGATCGCCGCCACGTTGCCTGAGCTTCAAGCCCTCCAGTTTCAGCGATCGGCCGAACGGAAACACACCGGCTTTCGTGCGCCAGATCACGTCGTAGATGCCGCTTGCCGAACCCGAGACATCGCCGTCGGTATAGGTGACGGCAATGAGGACCGGCAGCCGCCCGGCCTGATCGTCCGCGCCGCCGTCGGTGGCTTTCAGCAAGGCCTTTTCGAACCAGTCGCGTTGGATCTGATCCGTCAGGGCATCCTTGCGCTCGACGCTCAGCGCCGAGGGGAACGCGATCGTCGCCGTCTGGATGTCGTGCCTCTCGTCGCGCAGCAACATCAGCGAATCGCCATTCTCCGCCGCGACGGCTCGGATTTCGAAACGCCGGCTTTCGCGCTGTTCGCTGGCAAGTGCGCTCGCCTTCTCGGCCTTGTCCGCGTTGCGTTCGGACCAGTTGCTCCACAGCGTGAGTGCCGCGATGAGCACGCCAGCGACCGCGAGGACCTCTGCCAGCGTCACCCAGCGGCGACGCGTTTCGGCGGCTTCACGCCGTTCGGTTGGTGTTTCGCGGCTCATCAGACGTCTGCTTTCGACAGGGCGTTCATCGTGTCACGAACTCGGCGAGCGTTCTGGGGTATAGCGCATGTTCCGCGGCCAGCACGCGACTCGCCAGCGCGTCCGCGTCGTCGGCTGGCAGAATCGGGACTTCGGCCTGGCCCAGCACGACGCCGCCATCGAGTTCCTCGGTAACCAGATGGACCGAGCATCCTCCGGTGGCATCGCCCGCCGCGATCGCCCTCGCATGCGTATCGAGCCCCTTATATTTGGGGAGCAACGAGGGATGGATATTGACGATCCGATCGCGCCATGCGGCGACGAGTCCGTCGGAGAGCAGCCGCATATAGCCGGCCAGCGCGATGACATCGACCGCGGCGTCCCGGAGCGCCCGATCGATCGCCGCCTCAAAGGCCGGTTTACCCAACCCGCGGGGAGACAGCGCAAATGTCGCTATCCCCTCGGCCTTTGCCCATGCGATGCCGGCCGCCTCCGGCTTGTCGGACGCGACGAGCACCACCTCATAAGGGCAGTTCGCAGCGCGCGACGCCTCAACCAGCGCGATCATGTTCGATCCGCGCCCCGATAGGAGCACGCCGACGCGCGTTCTGTCAGCCATGAGTCGCGGTCCAGTCGGCGCGCGCGCTCCATGTGCCCGCCGAACCGCGCACGGTGCAGCCATGTGTCCCCGCCTCGATCCGCCCGATCGGGAATACCGTCTCGCCCGCGGCTTCCAGCGCAGCGGTGATCATTGTCACATCGTTAGCGTCGACGATAGCGACCATGCCGACGCCGCAATTGAAGGTCCGTGCCATCTCCTCCGGTTCGATAGCACCCTGCGCCTGAAGGAACGCCATGAGCCGGGACTGCTCCCAGGCATCCGCATCGACGGTCGCGTGAACGCCTTGTGGCAGAACCCGTGGAATGTTTTCGAGCAACCCACCGCCCGTGATATGCGCGAGGCCCTTGATGCGGCGTTCGCGCAGGAGCGGCAGCAGGCCGGCGACGTATATCCGAGTCGGTGCCATCAGATGGTCGATCAGCAGCTTGTCCTGATCGAACAGCGCCGGCCGGTCGAGTTTCCACCCGCGGTCGCTGGCGAGACGGCGGACCAGCGAGAAGCCGTTCGAATGCACGCCCGACGACGCCAGTCCGAGCATCACATCGCCCGCCGCGATATCGCGGCCGGTCAGCATGTTGGTCCGCTCGACCGCGCCGACGCAGAAGCCGGCGAGATCATAGTCGCCGTCCGCGTACATGCCCGGCATCTCCGCGGTTTCGCCGCCGATCAGCGCACAACCGGCCGTCTTGCAACCCTCTGCGATCGACGCGACTACGCGCTCCGCCACCGCGGCGTCGAGCTTGCCGCTTGCATAATAATCGAGGAAAAACAGCGGCTCTGCGCCCTGAACGATTAGGTCGTTCACGCACATCGCAACGAGATCGATGCCAACGCCGTCATGTCGGTTCCATTCGATCGCGAGCTTCAGCTTGGTGCCCACGCCATCGTTCGCCGCGACCAGCAAAGGGTCGACGAAGCCCGCCGCCTTCAGGTCGAACAGGCCACCAAAGCCGCCGAGATCGGCATCGGCGCCGGGTCGTCGCGTCGAGCGGGCAAGCGGTGCAATCGCGCGCACCAGCGCGTTGCCGGCGGCGATCGAAACCCCCGCTTGAGCATAGGTATAGGGCGTGGCGGTGTCTGGCGTATCGGTCATGATCGGTGCTGCTAGCCACATCGCGCTTGGATTTCCACGTCTGCTTCGCCAAAAGGCCCGCGTGATGCGTATCCGTGCCCTTCCCATCGCGCTTGCCGGCGCCGCGCTCCTGCTTGGCGGCGGGGCCGTGCTCGCACAGATCGAGGGCGGCAGCCGCGGCGCAGCGCCCGTCGATAGCGGGAGTGCGTACGAGGTCAGCGGCGTCATCGTCGACGTCGCGGGCCCGTCCGCCGACGCTGCCCGCTATGGCGGCTGGCGACTGGCGCAGCGCAAGGCCTGGGTGCAGTTGTCGAATCGGCTGGGCGGGGGCGGCGCGCTGGTGTCCGACGGCACGCTCGATTCGCTGGTTTCGGGTATCGTCGTCGAGAACGAACAGATCGGGCCGCAGCGTTACGTCGCCAAGCTCGGCGTTCTGTTCGATCGGACTCGGGCGGGATCGCTCCTGGGTATCTCGACTTATTCGGATCGGTCGCAACCGATGCTCGTCATACCGGTCCAATGGTCGGGCGGTGTCGGGCAGGTCTTCGAGCAGCGGACGGAATGGCAGCAGGCCTGGGCACGCTATCGGACGGGTAACAGCAGCATCGACTATGTCCGCCCGTCGGGGTCGGGCCCCGACCCGCTACTGTTGACGTCGGCCAGACGCAGCGGCCCGGCCGCGGCTGGTGGCGGACGATCATCGATCAATATGGCGCCAGCGACATTCTCGTTCCGGTCGTCACGCTATATCGCCAATCGCCGGGTGGCCCGGTGATCGGGGTGTTCGAAGCACGTCATGGCCCCGACAACGCGCTGATCGGCCGTTTCACGCTGCGGGTCGGGACCCCCGGACGGGCTGCCGCAGCTCATGGACACCGGCGTCAAGCGGATCGATGACCTGTACCAGCAGGCGCGGCGGAACGGCACGCTGCGGGTCGACTACAGCCTTTCGCCGCCGCCTGCGCCCGATCCCATTGCGACTGAGACCGTCCCGGGCGATGAAACGGCCGACGCCAATACGGCCGTCCTGACGGGGGGCACCGGCCTCTCGATCACCGTTCAGTTCGATACGCCCGCAGCGGCGGCCGTTACCTCGACGGAGGCGGCGCTGCGGGCGATTCCCGGCGTCCGGTCGGCCGCGACGACCAGCCTCGCACTCGGCGGCGTGTCACTGATGCGTGTTGCCTATGATGGCGATCCGGCAGCGCTCAAGGCGGCGCTCGAAGCGCGCGGCTATCAGGTGTTCGGTTCGGGCCAGACCATTCGGATCCGCCGCACCGCACAACTTCTTCCGCCGGACTTGCCTGCGGACAATGCGACGACAGGGTGAGCGCGGATCGAATGACTCAAATTGCGCTGCCGCTCGGTTGGCCGGCGGATCCCCGTGACGACGCCTTCCTCGTAACTCCTTCAAATGTCCGTGCGGCGCAGACGCTGGAGCATTGGGCGACCTGGCCGGTGATGACCGCCATCCTGACCGGTCCGCGAAAGTCTGGCCGCAGCCTGCTCGCACGGATCTTCGCGGCCAAGAGTGGCGGGACGATCATCGACGACGCAGAACGCGTACCCGAGGCACAGCTATTCCACGCCTGGAACCAGGCCCAGGAAGAGCAAAAACCGTTGCTCATTGTCGCTGACGCGGCACCGCCCGAATGGAAGGTCAAGCTTCCTGACCTGCGATCGCGCCTTGCTGCGAGCCCGATCGCGGCGATCGGTGCACCCGACGACGAGCTCATGCGCCTGTTGCTTGCGCATCTGTTCGAGCGCCGCAACGTCGATGCACGGCCCGATCTCATCGACTGGCTCGCGTCGCGAATCGAGCGTAGTCATATTACCGTCACGCGAACCGTCGATGCGCTGGATCAGGAAACGATGGAACGCCGCAAGCGCTTGTCCATTAATCTTGCACGAACCACCCTGACCGAGGCTGGCCTGATCCTACGGCCGCAACTTGCCCTTGATCTGCCGCTTTTCACGTCACCTTAAGCCCCTAGAGGACCGATGAACCGTCCAGCGCATATCGTCCGCCAAGCGGAAGACGACGACGATCCCATCGGCGCTCAGCCGAACGACCGATTTTTCAACCGTGAGCTTTCCTGGCTCGCGTTCAATCGGCGCGTGATCGAAGAGGCGTGCAATCCGGCGCATCCGTTGCTCGAACGGCTTAGGTTTCTCTCGATTTCGGGATCCAATCTCGACGAGTTCTTCATGGTCCGTGTCGCCGGACTGAAGGGTCAGCAGACGCAGGACGTCGATCGTCGCTCGGCCGACGGCTTGACCGCCGGGCAGCAGCTGACCGCGATCATCCGCGAAGCGGACGCGCTGATGGAGAGCCAGCAGGCGGTCTGGGGTGATCTTCGTGTGCTGCTCGACGAAGCGGGGCTGTTTGTCCTGCGCCGCGATGCCGTCGAGGGCGAAGCCGATGACTGGCTCGAAACGCATTTTCGTGAGCAGATCTTTCCGATTCTGACCCCGCAGGCGCTCGACCCCGCCCATCCGTTCCCGTTCATTCCGAACCGCGGCCTGTCGGTAATCTTCGACCTCGTCCGCCGGTCGGACAACGAGCCGGTCCGCGAACTGGTCATGTTGCCGCACACCATGACGCGCTTCGTGCGGTTGCCTGGCGAGCCCGCGCGCTACGTCGCGATCGAGACGCTCCTCAAGCGGTTCGCGCCGGTGCTGTTCCCGGGCTATGAGGTGCTTGCCGCCGCGAGCTTCCGCGTCCTGCGCGACAGCGACATGGAGATCGAGGAGGAGGCGGAGGACCTTGTCCGCTACTTTGCCAACGCGATCAAACGCCGCCGCCGGGGCCGGGTAATCCGGCTCGAGCTGGAAACCGGGATACCGGACGTGCTGGCAGCCGTGCTCAAAGATGAACTGGGCGGGGCCGAGGCGATCATCACCGAAAGCGGCAATCTGCTGGGCATCGTCGATCTCGACGGACTGGTCGAGGAGGATCGCCCCGATTTGAAATTCCCGCCCTTCACGCCGCGCTTTCCGGAGCGAATCCGTGAATTTGGCGGTGATTGCTTCGCAGCGATCAAGGCCAAGGACATCGTCGTCCACCACCCCTATGAGACGTTCGAGGTGGTGCTGGCCTTCCTGAAGCAGGCGGCGAATGATCCCGATGTCGTCGCCATCAAGCAGACGCTCTACCGCGCCGGCAAGCAACCCGCGGTCATCAATGCGCTGATCACCGCGGCCGAGGCGGGCAAATCAGTCACCGCGGTGGTCGAACTCAAGGCACGGTTCGATGAGGAGCAGAACATGGTCTGGGCCTCCGCGCTGGAACGCGCAGGGGTGCAGGTCGTCTATGGATTCATCGACTGGAAGACCCATGCAAAGGTCTCCCTGGTCGTCCGCCGAGAGGGGCAGGCGTTCCGGACCTACTGCCATTTCGGTACCGGCAATTATCACCCCGTCACAGCCAAGATCTACACTGACCTCAGCTTCTTTACCGCCGACGCGGCGGTCGGGCGTGATGCTGCGCAGATGTTCAACTACATCACCGGCTATGTCGAACCGACGGACATGGCCCGCGTCAGCCTGAGCCCGCGCGACCTCCGGAAGAATCTGATGACCCTGATCGACGTCGAGATCGCCAATGCCCGCGCGGGGCGACCGGCAGGGGTCTGGGCGAAGATGAACTCGTTGGTCGACCCTGCGGTGATCGAGAAGCTGTACGAGGCGAGCGGGGCTGGGGTCGAAATCGACTCATCATCCGCGGTATCTGCTGTCTCCGACCGGGTGTGCCCGGCCTGTCCGAAACGATCCGCGTCAAATCGGTGATCGGCCGGTTTCTCGAACACAGCCGTATCTGGGCTTTCGGAAACGGGAAGGCGTTACCGAATGACGGTGCAAAGCTGTTCATCTCGTCCGCCGACTGGATGCCGCGTAATTTCGATCGGCGCGTCGAATACATGCTGCCGATCCTCAACCCGACGGTGCACGACCAGATCCTCGACCAGGTGATGGTCGCCAATCTCATCGACAACGAACAAAGCTGGGAGCTAGGACCCGACGGCGATTATTCGCGCGTCGATCCCGGCGATCGTCCGTTCAACCTGCATCGGTATTTCATGACCAATCCGTCTCTTTCCGGCCGTGGTGCATCGCTTGCCACGAGCGCAACCGTGCCGACGCTTTCGCTCCGTCGACAGCGATGAGCGTTACCAACCTCCTGTTCGGCACCGCGACGCCAAAGGTTGAGGTCGACGACCATCCGCGCACCGGGATCATCGACATTGGATCGAACTCGATCCGGCTCGTCGTCTATCAGGGGCCGCCCAGACTGCCGGCGATCCGGTTCAACGAGAAGGTGCTGGCGGGCCTCGGCCGCGGATTGGCGGCGACGGGCACGATCGAAAAGTCAGCACTCAAGACGGCTAAGGTGGCGCTTGCGCGGTTTGCCGCGGTTGCGCGTGAGATGGAGTGTTCGACGCTGCGGACGGTTGCCACGGCAGCAGTTCGCGATGCCCGGAACGGTGGTGACCTCATCGCCGCGGCAGAGGAGTTGGGGCTCAAGGTTGAGACGTTGTCGGGCGGACAGGAGGCGAGCGCTGCGGGCTATGGCGTGCTGTCTGCGATCCCTGAGGCGGATGGCATCGTCGGCGATCTCGGCGGCGGCAGCCTTGAGCTCGTACGCGTCCGCCGTGGCAAGATCGAGGACAGCGTCTCGTTCCCCCTCGGCGTGCTGCGTATCGGACCGATGCGGGCGAAACGCGGCAAGGTGCTCGAGCGCCATGTCGCGCGGCTCGTACGCGACGCCGGCTGGGCCGCACGCGGGCAGGGACTGCCCCTGTATCTCGTCGGCGGGTCATGGCGCGCGCTGGCGCGGCTCGATATGGAGTTGTCGGACTATCCGCTGCCGATCATCCATCAATATTCGATGACCGCAGCGACCGTCACGCGCCTCAGTCGCACCATCCCGCAATTGTCCAAGCCACGCCTGAAAGCCATTCCGGGCCTGTCGTCCGGCCGGATCGCGACGCTTGGGGATGCCGCCGCGTTGCTCGGCATTCTCATGCGCCAGCTTGGTAGCAAGACGACGATCGTCTCCGCCTATGGCCTTCGCGAAGGGCTGCTCTACGGCGACCTCAAACCGGCGGCGCGGGCACTCGACCCCCTGATCGAAGCCGCACGCGAGGAGGGGCGCCTGCTCGGCCGCTTTCCCGAACATGGCGATCTGCTCGATCGCTGGATCGCGCCGTTGTTCGTTACCGAACCCCCTGCGGTGGCGCGCTTACGCCACACCGCCTGCCTCCTCGCCGACGTGGGTTGCGCGCCAATCCGGAATTTCGCGCCGAGCGCGGGGTCGAAGTCGCGTTGCACGGCAATTGGGTCGCGATCGACGCACCGGGTCGCGGTATGCTCGCCCAGGCCCTGTATACCAGCCTTGGCGGTGACCTGGCCGCCGCGGATCCCGTGGAGCGCCTGGCGACACCCGCAGAGATCCAGAGCGCAACGGCCTGGGGACTTGCGATGCGTCTCGGGCAGCGAATGAGCGGCGGGCTTGCCGGACCGCTCAAACGCTCGCGCATCACCGATGACGGCGTATCGCTGACGCTTACGCTGCTGCTCGCAGATCGGGGACTCTACGGGGAAGCTGTTGAGCGGCGGCACGCGGCGCTAGCCGCGGCCATCGGCCGGAAGCCGGTGCTCGCGATCGCTTGACCGGAGACGAACGCGCAATCAGGGTCAGGCGCAGGTGAAACGCTCGATCCTGCTCGCGCCGTCGACATAGACATTCAGGCGATCGTTCCGGAAGTCCATCGTCACCACGTCGTTCGGCGCGATCCACCGCAGCGTACGCGCGCCCGATCGGGCCAGCATCACATCCGCGCGCGCATCGCTTGCCCGCTTCCCAACCAGATCGCCCAGTGCCTCAATCTTGCACGCTGCACCGGGCGGGGTTGGCGTCGCAACATCGGGTGCGCCGTCGCGCATCTCGACCGGCATGCACCCCGCCGAAGCAAGCACGACCGCAAGCAGCGCCCGCTTCATGCCGCGTCCTCCGTACGGGTCATTTTCAACTTTCCGTTGATCACCGCAAAGGCCAGCCGGCCCTCGACCAGGTCCAGCGCGTCGCGGCCGAACTGGTCGAACCGCCACCCCTCCAGCATCGGCAAGCCCGTCCGCACGCCCGCGGCCAGCGCCTCGAGCTCGTCGGTCCTCGCAAGAAGTTTCGACGCTACATCAATATCTCGCGAGCGGATTTTGAGAAGGAGTTTGAGCAGATCCGCGACCAGCGAGCCCTCCTTGCCAAGACCCGGCTTGCGATCGTCGCGGGGCGGCAGCTCATCGTCGCCGAGCGGCTGTGCCTGCTCGATCGCGAGCATCAGTCGCGCCCCGATATCGTTGCCAGCCCAGGTGGCCGAAAGCCCCCGGACGCGGGCAAGGTCGGACTGTTTCCGCGGCGGGTGCCCTGCCATGTCACCAAGCGTCTCGTCCTTGACGATCCGCCCGCGCGGCAGATCCTTCGCCTGCGCCTCGAGTTCACGCCACCGCGCCAAGGCCTTCAACCGGCCGAGCACGTCGGGCTTGCGCCCAGAGATCCGAACGCGCTTCCAGGCCAGGTCGGGATCGTTCGCGTAATTGGCGATATCGCCGAGCCGCTCCATCTCCTGGTCAAGCCACACGCCGCGCCCGGTCTTGCGCAGCCGCTCGAGCATCTTGGGGAAGATCTTCGACAGATGCGTGACGTCGCCGATCGCATATTCGATCTGGCGCGCATCCAGCGGGCGCCGCGCCCAGTCGGTGAACCGCGCGCCCTTGTCGACCGCGATGCCGAGCCAGCTGTCGACCAAGTTTGAATAGCCGATCTGTTCGCCCTGGCCGAGCGCCATCGCCGCGACCTGCGTGTCGAACAGCGGGAAGGGGGTCTTGCCCGTGAGGTTATAGACGATCTCGATATCCTGCCCGCCGGCATGGACGACCTTCAGCACGTCGTGATTCTCGACGAGCAGATCGAGCAGCGGCTTCAGGTCGATCCCCGGCGCCATCGGGTCGATCGCCGCGGCTTCCTTGTCGTCGGCGATCTGGATCAGGCAAAGCTCCGGGTAATAGGTGCTCTCGCGCATGAATTCGGTGTCGACGCACACATAGTCGGCGTCGGCCAGGCGCGCGCACAGATTGGCGAGCGTGGCACTGTCGGAGATAAGCGGGTGGATATGCATCGCTCGTCCATAGCGAGGCTCCCCCATGTTGACAAAGGGGCGCCTTGACAAAGGCCGGTAGGGAAGGGAAGCGCGGGCCATCCAATTCCCGTCATCCCAGCAAACGCTGGGATCTCCCGTCGCAGGGCGCACCCTTGCTGCACGAGATCCCCGCAAACGCAGGGACGACGTATGAGAGACGAGACACATGCACGCCTATCGCACCCATAACTGCGCCGCCCTCCGCCCCGAACAGGTCGGCGAGGAGGTCCGCGTCTCGGGCTGGGTCCACAAGAAGCGCGATCATGGTGACCTGGTCTTCATCGATCTGCGCGATCATTACGGCATCACGCAGATCGTCACCGACGTCAGCGGCCCCGTCTTCAAGGTCATCGAGGGCCTGAAGAGCGAGAGCGTCGTCACGATCACCGGCAAGGTGACCGCACGCGCGCCCGAAGCGGTAAATCCGAACCTGCCGACCGGCGGGATCGAGGTCCGCGCGACCGCCGCGACCGTCCAGTCGATGGCAGGCGAGCTGCCGATGCCGGTCGCTGGCGAGGCCGAGTATCCCGAGGATATCCGCCTGCGCTATCGCTATCTCGACCTGCGGCGCGAGCGGCTGCACGCGAACATCATGCTGCGTTCGAAGGTCATCACCTCGCTGCGCAACCGCATGAACGATCAGGGCTTCACCGAATTCCAGACGCCGATCCTGACGGCGTCGTCGCCAGAGGGCGCGCGTGACTATCTGGTGCCGAGCCGCGTGCATCCGGGCAAGTTCTACGCGCTGCCGCAGGCACCGCAGATGTTCAAGCAGCTGCTGATGGTCGCGGGCTTCGATCGCTATTTCCAGATCGCCCCCTGCTTCCGCGACGAGGACGCGCGCGCCGATCGTTCGCCGGGCGAATTCTACCAGCTCGATTTCGAGATGAGCTTCGTCACGCAGGACGACGTGTTCAACGCGATCGAGCCCGTGCTGCACGGCGTGTTCGAGGAGTTCGCCGATTGGCAGGGCAAGGGACGCCAGGTCTCCGCCCTGCCGTTCAAGCGCATTCCCTACCGCGAATCGATGCTGAAATACGGCAGCGACAAGCCCGATCTGCGCAACCCGATCCTGATCCACGACGTCGGCCACCACTTCGTTGACTCGGGCTTCGGCCTGTTCGCGGGCATCGTCGCCGGGGGGTGACGTGGTTCGCGCAATCCCTGCGCCGAACACCGCCGAGAAGAGCCGCAAGTTCTTCACCGACATGAACGACTGGGCGCGCGCCGAAGGGCATGCGGGGCTCGGCTACATCACGCAGAAGAACGGCGAACTTGGCGGCCCGATCGCCAAGAATCACGGCGAGGAAGCGACGCGCAAGCTGATCGCGGAGATGGGCCTCGGGCCGAACGACGGCATCTTCTTCGCCGCCGGCAAGGAACTCCCCGCCGCCAAGCTCGCCGGCGCAGCCCGCGCGCGCATAGGTGCGGATCTCGGCCTGATCGACGAGAACCGGTTTGAGTTCTGCTGGATCGTCGACTTCCCGATGTTCGAATATGACGAGGACGCCAAGAAGGTCGACTTCAGCCACAACCCGTTCTCGATGCCGCAGGGCGAGATGGACGCGTTGGAGAACAAGGATCCGCTCGATATCCTGGCGTACCAGTACGACATCGTCTGCAACGGCGTCGAACTGTCGTCGGGTGCGATCCGGAACCACCGGCCTGAGATCATGTACAAGGCGTTCGAGATCGCCGGCTACACGCAGGCCGATGTCGACACGAACTTTGCCGGCATGATCAACGCGTTCAAGGTCGGCGCACCGCCGCATGGCGGCTCGGCACCCGGCATCGACCGGATGGTCATGCTGCTCGCGGGCGAGCCGAACATCCGCGAGGTCGTGCTGTTCCCGATGAACCAGAAGGCCGAGGACCTGATGATGGGCGCACCGAGCCCGGTCAGCCCGCGCCAGCTGAAGGAGCTCAACATCAAGCTCACCGTCGATGGGCCGAAGGACCCGGCCAAGACGGTGACGCCCGCCGCTGGCTGACGCCGAGGCGGCTCGGCCGCCTCGGTCCTTTCCGTCCCGCCCCTAGTGGCCGCCTGATCTTCTGGAGTTTGCTTATGCCCATCGATCTTGCCCATTATGAAGCCGGCGACGCCTATGACGGCAAATACAAGCGCGACTTGGCAAAGCTTCAGAAGAGGCTTGAGCACATCCAGGTCGCGCATATCGTCAACAAGCGCCCCGCTGTGGTGATGTTCGAAGGGTGGGATGCGGCGGGGAAGGGCGGTATCATCCAGCGGTTGTCGGCCGAGTGGGATCCCCGTACTTACCGCGTCTGGCCGATCGCCGCCCCGAGCGCCGACGAGAAGGCACATCACTTTCTCTGGCGCTTCTGGAAACGGTTGCCGGCGGACGGGAACATCGCCGTCTTCGATCGGAGCTGGTACGGCAGGGTACTGGTCGAGCGGGTCGAGGAATTCGCCACGCGCCGCGAATGGGAGCGCGGCTATGACGCGATCAATGCCTTCGAAGCGGGACTGATCGAGAACGACACCACGCTGATCAAGATCTTCGTCCATATCACCCAAGCGGAACAGGACCGGCGGCTGGAGGCGCGGCTGCGCGACCCTTGGAAGCACTGGAAAACCGGTCTCGACGACTATCACAACCGGTCGCGACGCGAGGACTATCTCGCCGCGATGCATGAGATGTTCGCACGCACGGACACCGCGGCCGCGCCGTGGATCGTCATCGACGGGAACGACAAGAAGGCGGCACGGATCGCTGCGCTGACCGTCGTCGCAGATCGCCTGGAGGGCGGAGTCGCGATGGTGCCCCCGCCGCTTGATCCCGCCGTCGTCAAGGTCGCGAAAAAGGCCCTCAAGCTTTAATCGTCGCAAAGCGCAACCCCGCTTTTGGTCGCGGTCCTCTGCAGCTATATCCATTTTGGTCGAAATTCTAACGCCTTCCGAACAACTTATGTTAGCGTGAACAGCTTCCGATGATGGTTAGGCTTGCCCTAAGATAATGGGCGTGTCCGAGTAGCGGACGGCCATTCAGTGGGCGTAGGTCATGACGGAACGCGGTCGAATAGGTGTCGACACCTCAGGGGCGATTGTCGAGGTGGACGCGACGTTCTGCCACACGCTCAATGCGACAGCCGCCATTTTGCTTGGCAGCAACATGCTCGATTTCACCGCGCCTGCCGACCGCGAGCGCTGCCGGCGACTGATGCGTCGCGTGGTGCATACCGGATCCCCGATCAGCACTACCAAAAGGCTGGTCAGAACCGACTCGTCGCATCTCTGGGTGCAGGGCCATTTATCGATCGCGCCGCCAGGGACCGAGGTCTGCGTGACGATGATCTTCGAGGAAACCATGCCTGGGTCCGGCGAGGTCAAACCCGAAGCCTTGTTGAAGACGGCCCAGCTGACGCTGGATGCCCGGCGCGCGCGCGGGGCAATATTCTGCCCGTCGTTGTTTGCCGACAGCGCGTGGGACATCCTGCTTGCGGCCTATGTCAGCGAGGCCGAGGGCGTTCTCCTGACGCCGACCGACCTTGAACCGATGCTCGGGGTCGGACACGCCACACTGACCCGCTGGATTCGCGCGCTCGAGGTTCAGGGGCTGATCGAGTTCGAGGCTGCCGGCGACGGGCGAGCGGGGGGTGCGGCGTTTCAGCTCACGTGCGATGCGCATCAACGGTTCGAACGGTATCTGTCCGATCGATATGCCGTCGCGGTATCGGCTGCGACGGATCTGGAACGGTTCCGCTGAGCCGGTCGGTGCGGTACGACGTGGTAAGTGCGCCCGCTCCGCATATGCGCCGGCGCGGGGGCGTTCTTGCCGGCTTCGCAGGATACCCGTGATATCGGGCGAAGAACCGCATGTGTGTTGTTTCATATAGCCGGGATCGCTATCTGCCTGCCATGAACGAGATGACCCCGCTCGCCGCGCCGCGCGCTCGAAAGCCCGACTGGATCCGCGTCAAGGCCCCGACATCCGCCGGCTTCGCCAAGACCCGCGAACTGATGCGCTCGAAAAGCCTGACGACGGTCTGTGAAGAGGCCGCATGCCCGAATATCGGCGAATGCTGGTCGAAGAAGCATGCAACGGTCATGATCCTCGGCGATACCTGCACCCGCGCCTGCGCCTTCTGCAACGTGAAGACCGGCATGCCCCGCGCGGTCGACCGGATGGAGCCACAGAATGTCGCCGATGCCGCGGCGCAGATGGGGCTGAACCACATCGTCATCACATCGGTCGACCGCGACGACCTTCCCGATGGCGGCGCTTCGCAGTTTGTGAAGGTCATCCAGGCAATCCGCGCGTCGAATCCCACTACGACGATCGAAATCCTGACGCCCGATTTCCGCAACAAGGCGCAGGCCGCGATCGAGTCGATCGTCGAGGCGCGCCCCGATGTCTACAACCACAACCTCGAGACAGTTCCTCGCCTGTACCCGACGATCCGGCCTGGCGCGCGCTATTATGCCTCGTTGCGCTTGCTCGAGAGCGTGAAACGCCACGACCCGTCGATTTTCACCAAGTCGGGCGTGATGCTTGGGCTGGGCGAAGAGCGCCTCGAGATCCACCAGGTCATGGACGACATGCGCTGCGCGGACATCGATTTCCTGACGATGGGCCAGTATCTTCAGCCCACGCCACGCCATGCCAAGGTGGCCGAGTTCGTCACGCCCAAGGCCTTCGATGCCTATGCGTCGATCGCCCGGGCCAAGGGATTCATGCTTGTTGCATCGTCGCCACTGACGCGGTCGAGCTACCATGCTGGGGACGACTTCGCGCAGCTTCGGGCGGCGCGTGATGCCAAGCTCGGGGTCGCACGGATCTGATGCCCAAGCATTCCGAAACACGCCATCTACCCTATACACCCGAACAGATGTTCGATCTGGTCGCCGATGTCGGCCGCTACGCCGAGTTTCTGCCATGGGTCAGTGCGATGCGCGTCCGTTCGAACAGTGAGACGGAAACGCTCGCGGACATGATCGTCGGCTTTAAGGGCTTGCGCGAGACGTTCACGTCACGTGTGCAGAAGACTCGACCGACCGAGATCCTCGTCGACTATGTCGATGGTCCGCTCAAATATCTTCGCAACGAATGGCGTTTTCGTCCTGAGGGGCAGGGGTGCGCGGTCGACTTTACCGTCGACTTTGCTTTCAAAAACCGGATGTTCGAGCTGATCGCGGGTCAGGTCTTCGGTGCCGCATTGCGCAAGATGATTGGCGCGTTCGAGACGCGCGCGGCCGAGCTTTACGGTGCGACATCCTCGACCGGCAGCAAGAGTTCGAGCGCGCACAGCGCAGCCTGAAGGCGGATACCGCCGCGGCCGAGATCGCCAAAATCCTTGCGATCTGCGTCGACATCGCTGCGATCGCCGCCCTTCTCGGCACGGGCGAAGACCACCGTCCCGACCGGCTTCTTCGCCGATCCACCGCCGGGCCCGGCGATGCCGGTGATGGCGACGGCAACATCCGCGCCCGACTGCTCGAGTGCGCCCTGCGCCATGCTCCACGCGACGGCGATCGACACCGCACCGAAAGTCTCAAGCACGTCTGAGCTGATCTTGAGCAGTTTCAGCTTGGCCTCGTTCGAATAGGTCACGAACCCGATTTCGAACACGTCGGAACTGCCCGGAATTTCCGTCAGCGCCGCAGCGACGAGGCCCCCGGTACAGCTTTCAGCAACCGCGACGCGTCGTCCGAGGGCGCGATTTGCCTCGATGACCTTGCGTGCCGCGTCGATCAGCTGGGGAGGGAGAAGGGTATCCATCAGCGGCTCTCCGTTGCCGTGCAGAGCGGAAGGTCGGGCGCGATCGATCTCCGCGGCGTGCCTTGTCAGCCTTGAGATAGCGCAGCGTCTCGACGACGATGCCAGCGGTGTTCCGCGGCGGCAGCGGCTGGAGCAGCGTCACGAGCCGATCGATCGTCCCACAGTCGCGCGCCGCGATGCGTCCGACAATCTGCGGGACGAGCAGGCTCGTCAGCAATGGCCGGGCATAGTCGGACTGGAGAAGCGCATCGACCGCAGGGTCGCTAAGCTTTACGATCGCGGCCCGAGCGGACGGCCAGGCGCGATCCGCTTCGATCTGATAGCGCGCGATCAGTGTACTGGACTGGTTGCGCACGAGGCTGGTCGCGGGAAGCCTTGCCGCGCAGATTCGGCCCGTTTCACGGATGATGTCGGGCAGCGCGACGAGCGTCATCGCCTCCGCCTCGGGGCCGGAGATGCAGGGGGACTGTGCCGATACCGGCGTTGCGATAAGGGCGGCGAGCGTCAGTGCGGCAGCGAACCTCATGCGCCGACACGGCCACGATTCGAAGGGAGGCTGATCGTCGCGACCGCCTGCGCCGCAATGCCCTCGCCCCGTCCCGTGAACCCGAGTCGCTCGGTCGTCGTCGCCTTCACGCTCACCCGGTCCGTGGCGAGGTCGAGCAGATCGGCGATCCGGTTCGTCATCGCCGCGCGGTGCGGTCCGATCTTGGGCATCTCGCACAGAATGGTCAGGTCGACGAAGTCGATCCGACCGCCTTTGGCCGCGATCAGCTGCGCGGCATGCTGCAGGAACTGCGCGGAGTCGGCACCTTTCCACTGCGGATCGCTCGGGGGGAAATGCGTGCCGATATCACCCGCGGCGATCGTGCCGAGCAACGCGTCGGTCAGCGCATGCAGCGCGACATCGGCATCGCTATGGCCGGAAAGCCCCTTGTCGTGCGGGATCCGGACGCCGCCAAGCCATAATTCCTCGCCCGTTTCCAGCCGATGGACGTCGAAGCCCATCGCGGTTCGGCTTTCATAGGGCGCGCGCGCTTCAGCGGCGGCAAAATCGTCGGGGTGAGTCACTTTGTCGAGCATCGGATCGCCCTGCACCAACGCGACGCTGCCGCCAACCCGTCGCACCATCTGGGCATCGTCGCTGGCATCTTCATCGGCCGGCCAGGCAGCGTGCGCGGCGCGCAGCTTAGCGATCCGGAAGCCCTGCGGCGTCTGGACCCGGTATACGGCCTCGCGCGGAACGACTTCGCCGAGCATGCGACCGGTCAGCGTCGTCGCGCCGCGCGCCAGCGTATCCGCTACCGGCAGCACAGGCACCGCGGCGTCGCTGTTCGTCAGCGCTGCCACGACCGCGCTGATGACCCCGGCAGGAAGGAACGGCCGGGCGGCATCGTGAACGAGAACGTGATCCAAATCGGACAGGGCAGCGATTCCCCTCAGTACCGAATCCCGGCGGGTCCTGCCCCCGACGATGACCGTCGCGTCCGTAACGCCTCCTGCTGCCAGTACCGCCTTTGCATGGTCCAGCTGACCTTCGGCAACGACGACCCTCACGGCGTCGATCGCCGGGTGCGCGGACATTGCGGTAACCGCGTGCATGAGCATCGGCCTTCCCGCAACGGTCGCGAATTGCTTGGGGAGGGTGCCGCCAGCGCGGGTGCCGGACCCGGCTGCGACGATCAGGGCGACGGTGCGGCGCTTTGTCATGGGCGGCGATTAGCGTCTTGAGCGCGGCATCGCCAGTGCAGGCAGTCGTTCCCATGACTCGCGCACGACGGGAACAGCTAGACCAGCCTTGCCATTTCTGGCATCGCGGCCTATGTTCTGCCTCTTTTTTGGGCAGCTTATGTGTAATCTCTCACCTATCCAGATCGGCACCGTGCGGATTGAAAGTCCGGTCGTCCTCGCGCCCATGACGGGCGTGACGGATATGCCGTTCCGTACGCTTGTGCGGCGATATGGATCAGGGCTTAACGTTACCGAAATGGTCGCGAGCCAGGCTGCAATCCGCGAGACCCGCCAGTCGATCCAGAAGGCGGCATGGGATCGTCTCGAAGAGCCGGTGTCGATGCAACTGGTCGGGTGCACGCCCTATGAAATGGGCGAGGCCGCGCGGCTGAGTCAGGATCGCGGTGCCGCGATCGTCGACATCAACATGGGATGTCCGGTCCGTAAGATCGTCAATGGGGATGCCGGGTCCGCGCTGATGCGTGACGTCAAGCTGGCGACGGCGATCGTATCTGCGACGGTGAAGGCGGTCGATGTCCCGGTCACGTTGAAGATGCGTATGGGCTGGTGCCACGACAGTCTCAACGCACCCGAATTGTCCAGGATCGCAGAAGATCTCGGGGTGAAGCTGATCACCGTCCATGGCCGGACGCGGAATCAGATGTACAAGGGAAGCGCCGATTGGGGCTTCGTGCGCCGGGTGAAGGACGCGGTGTCGATCCCCGTGATCGTCAATGGCGACATTTGTTCGATCGAGGATGCCGAAGCGGCGCTCGACCAGTCGGGTGCGGACGGCGTGATGATCGGACGCGGCGCCTATGGGCGGCCTTGGCTGCTCAATCAGGTCATGACCTGGTTTGCGACCGGACGCCGCGTGGCCGATCCGTCAATCAACGAGCAATATGAAGCGATTGCAGGGCATTACGAGGCGATGCTCGAGCACTATGGGATCGAGACAGGTGTCAACATGGCCCGCAAGCATATCGGCTGGTACACCAAGGGCCTGCATGGGTCGGCGGAGTTCCGGAACCGGGTGAACCAGGTGGCGGACCCCAACCAGGTCAAGGCGATGCTGGCGGAGTTCTACGCGCCCTGGCGTCACCTTGAAGCCGCCTGAGTCGGATCGGCGCGACCGTCCGGGGTTCAACGACGTCTTCGCGGCGCTGCCGGTGGCGGTCGTCGTGGTCGATCCTGACGACAGGATAGCCCATGCCAATGCGCTGGCGGAGCAATTGCTCAACCTGTCGGAACGCCTCATGGTAGGGCAGCCGATCGCGGCGATACTCCCGCCCCCCGACGAATCCCGCAAGCACGATAATCGCGGCCTCGCCGTCTTTGATACCGAGATCGCGACCGCCCGCGGCGTGAAGATCCGCGTCGACTTTGCCGAGACGATCATGCCCGATCATCCCGGCTGGCGCGCGATCACACTGCACGTTCCCGCCATCTCGCGACGGCTGGGCTATTCGGCGGACCGTACTGCGGGCGCGCGCGCGGCAGTCGGGGCCGCGGCGATGCTCGCACATGAGATCAAGAATCCCTTGTCCGGCATCCGCGGGGCCGCGCAGCTGCTCGATGCCGGCGAACTGACCACGCTGATCACGACCGAGGTGGACCGAATCGCGGCGCTGATCGATCGCATGCAGGACTTCAGCGATACGCGCCCGCTCCCGCTCGCCAGCGAGAATATCTACCCGTTGTTGACGCACGCGCGTCGCCTCGCGCTCGCCGGTTTTGCGCGCGGAATCGCGATCGAGGAGCGGTTCGATCCCTCGCTACCGCCCGCGCATATCAATCGCGACGCGGTCCTTCAGATTGTCATCAACCTTCTGAAGAACGCACGTGAAGCCGTTGCAGATCAACCAAATCCCCTGATCATCATGACCACGGCCTATCGCCACGGGATCACCGTCAGCAGCGCGCCGGGCAAACCGCGTCTCCCGTTGCCGATTGAGATCTGTGTGTTCGACAATGGCCCCGGCGCGCCTGCTGATATTGCCGATCACCTGTTCGATCCCTTCGTGTCGGGGCGCCGTGAAGGGCAGGGGCTGGGTCTCGCCCTCGTCGACAAGCTGACGCGCGATATGGGCGGGATCGTGCAATATGCGCGTGAGGGGATTCCAGAAATGACCGTTCTTCGCCTGCTGCTGCCAAGAGCCACATCATGAGCACTGTGCTGGTCGTCGACGACGACGCCGCAATTCGCACCGTCGTCGCGCAGGCGTTGCGGCGCAGCGGCCACGACGTAACCGTCGCCGACAGCCTCGCGCAACTCGAACGCGCCCTGGCTGTGGCGATACCCGACGTGCTGATCACGGACGTGGTGCTGCCCGACGGCGACGGCATCGACCATGTCCGCAATGTCGCCGAACGCCACCCGACGCTGCCGATCATCGTCCTGTCGGCGCAGAACACGCTGACCACCGCGGTACGCGCGGCGGAGGTCGGTGCGTATGAATATCTGCCCAAGCCCTTTGATCTCGACGTCTTGTCGCGTGCGGTGACGGGGGCGCTGGCGCGGGGCGGGGTGCTGTCCGATGACCGGATCGGCGACGAGGATCGTGCACTGCCGCTGATCGGCCGGTCCGCGGCGATGCAGGACGTCTACCGGGTCATCGCACGCGTCATCTCGAACGATCTGACCGTGCTGATATCCGGCGAATCGGGCACCGGCAAGGAACTGGTCGCCCGGGCTATCCACGACCTCGGCCAGCGGAGCGCCGCGCCGTTCATCGCGATCAACATGGCCGCCATCCCGCGCGAATTGATCGAGGCCGAACTGTTCGGGCATGAGCGCGGCGCCTTTACCGGTGCCGCAACGCGAAATGCCGGTCGTTTCGAGCAGGCGACGGGCGGCACGCTGTTCCTCGACGAAATCGGCGACATGCCGATGGAGGCGCAGACCCGGCTGCTTCGCGTGCTGCAGTCGGGCGAGTTCACGAGCGTTGGTGGGGCGCGCACGATCCGGGTCGATGTCCGCATCCTGGCCGCAACCAACCGCGATCTGGCGGCGCAGGTGGCCGCGGGACATTTCCGGGAAGACCTGTTCTACCGTCTCAACGTCGTGCCGGTCACCTTGCCACCGCTCCGCGAGCGACGGCAGGACGTCGCCCTGCTCGCACGACATTTTCTCGATCATGCGGCGATCCAGGGTCTGCCGCGACGTCAGTTGGCGGGGGATGCGATCACCGCGCTCGGCGCGTATGACTGGCCGGGCAATGTTCGCGAACTCGAAAACCTGATGCGCAGGCTAGCGGTGCTCGCGCGCGATGAGGTCATCGGCGCCGAGGCTATCCACGCGATGCTGGGCGCGCGAACACCGACCGCCACTGCAACCGATCTCGACATCGCCGGCGCGGTGAAGGCACTGATTGGGCGGATCGAGCGGGAAAACCCGGCAGCGCTCGACGATGGCAGTCTGTACGACCGCGTCATCGGTGAGGTCGAGCGTCCGTTGATCGAACTGATGCTTGCCCGGCATGGGCAGAACCAGCTTCGCGCCGCACGTGCGATGGGAATCAATCGCAACACGCTGCGCAAGCGTCTCGACACGCTCGGGATCGATATCAGCGGCGACATGACCGAGATGGACGCGGCAGGGTTACGCTGACCCGGCCATTATGTGGTTTCCCGGCAACAATTGTCGTTGTATCACGGCAACGATGATCGCCCCCGCGACGCTTGCCATCGAAGACGACGTGCCACCGCACCGGTTCGAAGTGACGCCTGCGCTTGAGGCGCTGGTGGTCGCGCTGGCGATTACCGTCGCGGTCGCGAGCTATGTGCTCATCAGCGGCGCCAATTCACCCCAGCGTTTGATGCCGCCACCGCTGATTGCGCTGCTGCTGATCGCCAACCTCGTCCCGGGCATCGCATTGCTGATGCTGCTCGGCCGGCGGGTGGCGATGCGGCGCGCTGCGCGGTCCCCGGTTGGCGGTGGCGGCCGCCTGCACGTCCGGCTCGTTGCCTTGTTCTCGATCGTCGCCGCGGTGCCGATGCTGCTGGTGACGATCTTCGCGTCGCTGCTGTTCCAATATGGCGTGCAATTCTGGTATTCGGATCAGGCACGCGGGATGCTCGAAAACGCCACCGAACTCGCCCAGTCGTCCTACACGCGCCAGCTCAGCCGCTGGGAAGAGGCGAGCGTCACTATGGCAGCGGATATGTCCAATTACCTGCGGGAGCGATCGCTGCAGAGTCCGGGCTTTTCAGGATTTTTCTACCAACAGGTCTATTTCCGGAGCCTGTCCGAAGCCGCGCTGTTCAAGGTCACGCCACAGAACGAAATCCAGACCTTCGCGGTTGTGAACCCCTATGAAATCGACTTTACACGACAGGTGACGCCCGAGGCGATCCGCGAACTCCGGAGCGGCAAGCCCGCCGCAGTATCGGTGACGGGGGATCGTATCCGCACGATCACGATGCTGCCCGGCGCCGACGAACTCTTCCTTTATGCCGGGCGCGTCGAGGATACCAAGCTCCTGTCGGAGCAGACGACGCGCGCCAACGCCGTGCTGGCAAGCTATCGGCAGCTGCTTGCCCGGTCGCGCAGCCTCCAGCTCCTGTTCAACGCAGCCTTGCTGGGCATTTCCCTGCTTATCGTTGGCGTTGCTGTCTGGATCGCGCTGGCTGTAGCGGATCGTCTGGTACGCCCCGTCGGCGAGCTGGTCGATGCGGCACGTCGGGTGGCCGAGGGGGATTTGACCGCGCGCGTGCCAGATCCGCGCAGCCGCGACGAGGTCGGAACGCTGGCGCGCGCGTTCAACCAGATGACCGGTCGGCTGCAGGAGCAGAACAGCGATCTGATGACCGCGAACGACCAGCTCGAGACCCGTCGTGCGCTGATCGAGGCGGTTATGGCGGATGTTTCGGCGGGCGTCGTCGCGACCGCGAAGGACCGCGTGATCCGGATTGCAAATCGCTCTGCGATCCAGCTGCTCGGCGCGGACGGTCTGGTTGGCAAGCCATTGCACGAGGTTGCGCCCGAACTCGACGCGCTCGTGCAGGAGGGAGGACGCGAAGCGATCGTCCAGGTCGGCCAGGCCGGCGATGCGCGGACACTCGCCGTCCGGATCGCACATGCGCCGACCGGCCCGATCCTCACATTCGACGATATCACGCAGCAACTGCTCGACCAGCGCCGCGCCGCCTGGTCGGACGTCGCCCGCCGGATCGCGCACGAAATCAAGAATCCGCTGACGCCGATCCAGCTCGCCGCGGAGCGCCTGCAGCGGCGCTATGGGGGCAAGATCCCCGCGGAGGACGGGACATTTGCGCGGCTCACCGACACGATCATCCGCCAGGTCGCGGACCTGCGCCGGATGGTCGATGAATTCTCGTCATTCGCACGGATGCCCAAGCCCGTCTTCCGCGAGGAATCACTGCTCGACGCCGCACGCCAGGCGATGTTCCTCCACGAGGTGGCGCATCCGGGGATCCGTTTTCTGCTGGTTCATGACGACCCCGGTCCGATGCTCGTGTGCGATCGCCGGCAGATCGGGCAGGCTCTGACGAACATCGTCAAGAACGCGGTTGAGGCGATCGAGACGCGCGGCGACGACGAGGGCGGGGCGGTTACCATGACCCTGACCGAGACGCGCCACGATGGAACGGCGCACTGCGTCGCGATCGAAGTCGCCGACACGGGGATCGGTCTGCCGGTCGAACGCGACCGGATCATCGAACCCTATATGACGACGCGCGCGCGCGGGACGGGGCTCGGGCTTGCCATCGTCAAGAAGATCATCGAGGAACATTGCGGGACGATCGCGTTTTCGGATCGTCCCGGTGGGGGCACCATTGTCACCATGAACTTCGACGCCAGAGCGCTGGTCGCGCTTGATCAGGGGGCATCCGCACCCGAGCCGGCAGGGGATGGCCAGCTCGTCGCAATGACTCGCAATCGGACATGAATTGATGGCGCTCGATATTCTCGTCGTGGACGACGAACGTGACATTCGCGAACTGGTGGCCGGCGTCCTGGAGGACGAGGGCTATCAGACGCGCGATGCGGGCGACAGCGACGCCGCGCTCGAAGCGATCGCGGCGCGGCGGCCGTCGCTCGTGCTGCTCGACGTCTGGCTTCAGGGGTCGCGCCTCGACGGGCTGGAGTTGCTCGACGAAATTAAACGGCGCGATCCGTCGATCCCGGTGCTCGTCATATCGGGTCACGGCAATCTCGACACCGCGGTCGCGGCGATCCGGCGGGGCGCATCGGACTTCATCGAAAAACCTTTCGAGGCCGAGCGACTGCTCCTCATGGTGGCGCGCGCGACCGAGACCGAACGGCTGCGCCGCGAGGTCGCCTCGCTGCGGGCCACGGTCGGCCGCGAGACCGATCTCACCGGCAATTCGGGGGCGATCAACGGCGTCCGGGCAACACTCAAGCGTGTCGCCGCGACCGGCAGCCGCGTGCTGATCATGGGCGGGGCAGGGGTCGGCAAGGAGGTCGCTGCTCGCCTTCTGCACGGCTGGAGCCTGCGCACCGATGCGCCATTCGTGATCGTCAGCGCCGCGATGATGACCCCTGAACGTGTCGACGAAGAATTGTTCGGCGCGGAGGAGGGCGGGGACAAAATCCGCCCCGGGCTGCTCGAGCAGGCGCATGGCGGAACGCTGTTCCTCGACGAGATCGCCGACATGCCGATCACGACCCAAGCGCGGATCTTGCGGGTCCTGACCGACCAGAGCTTTACGCGGATCGGCGGTACCAGGGTCGTCAAGGTCGATGTGCGTGTGGTGTCCGCGACGGCGCGCGACCTCGTCCACGAGATTGCCGAGGGTCGGTTTCGCGAGGACCTCTATTACCGGTTGAACGTCGTGCCGGTGGCTATCCCGCCGCTCGCGGATCGCCGCGAGGACATTCCTGCGCTGGTCCAGCATTTCATCGCGCATTATGCGGCGGAACGCCGGGTCCGGACACCGGAAATCGCGCCCGATGCGATGGTTGCGCTGCAATCCTACGACTGGCCGGGAAATGTGCGCCAGCTTCGCAACGTGGTTGAACGGACGATCATCCTCGCGCCGGGCGACCGACTGGGGCGCATCGATCTCGACCTGCTGCCGGCCGAAGTCCTGGGCGATCAGGGCGACATGGGCAGCGCCGGGGGGACCGCGATCATGGGCTCGCCGCTACGCGAGGCGCGTGAAACCTTCGAACGGGAGTATCTGCGCGTGCAGATCCGTCGGTTCTCCGGCAACATCTCGCGCACCGCGAGCTTTATCGGGATGGAGCGATCGGCGCTGCACCGGAAGCTGAAGCTGCTCGGGATCACCGAGACGCGCGACGATTGATCGCATATCCGTCGCCCGCCCCTATGGACGAAGCGGTACCGGGAACATAGATTAGACGCTCGCCCGGCAATCGGGTGATCTCCGACGCCGGGAAACGGCGCCACGCGGGCAAAGTCCCGCCAAAAACAAGGGTTATCCCATTGGCCGAAAAAAATTGGCTCGCTCCAGGACCTGTTCCTCAACGCACTGCGCCGCACCAAGACCCCCGTCACGATGTTCCTCGTCAAGGGCGTCAAGCTCCAGGGTATCGTCACCTGGTTCGATAATTTCTCGGTGCTGTTACGTCGCGACGGTCAGTCCCAGCTCATCTACAAGCATGCGATCTCGACGATCATGCCCGCGGGACCGATGGACGTCGCCGCGATCGTAAACGCCGTCGCAGAAACGCAGAAGAAGCAGCCGCTTCTGCAGGAAATCTTCCTGAACGCGGTCCGCAAGTCGGAAGACAGCGTGACCATGTTCCTGATCAACGGCGTCATGCTCCAGGGCCAGATTGCCGGCTTTGACCTGTTCTGCATGCTGCTCCAGCGCGAAGGTATGGCGCAGCTCGTCTACAAGCACGCGGTGTCGACGATCCAGCCTGCGCGGCCCCTGAACCTTGCCGAGGATCCCGACGACAGCGATGAGACGGATGCGGTGGACGACGCATGATCATGACGGCCTGGGGCAATGCGCATGAGTAGTGGTTTCGACCGTGACCGCGACGAGTTCGCCCGCGGCACGAAAGCGATCGTCGTCTTGCCCGACCAGGGTGATGCGACACGCGATATCGACGCACGGCTTGAAGAGACGGCGGGCCTTGCCGCCGCCATTGGCGTGGAGGTGGTCGAACGGATCGCCTATCGCGTCCGCCAGGCCAAGCCGGCAACGTTGATCGGCAGCGGGCAGGTCGAGCTCCTCGCGACGCAGGTGCGAATGGAGGAAGCGGGGCTCGTCGTGTTCGATGCGAGCCTGAGCCCGATCCAGCAGCGCAATCTCGAAAAGGCGCTGGAAACGAAGGTCATCGACCGCACCGGGCTGATCCTCGAAATCTTCGGGGAGCGCGCGGCGACGGCCGAAGGGCGGCTGCAGGTTGAACTTGCGCATCTCGACTATCAGGCTGGCCGGCTCGTCCGGAGCTGGACCCATCTCGAGCGTCAGCGCGGCGGGTTCGGCTTTCTCGGCGGGCCTGGTGAAACCCAGATCGAGGCGGATCGCCGGCTCATCCGGGACCGGATGGCGCGGCTCCGGCGCGAACTCGAGCAGGTCAGCCGCACCCGCGGCCTGCACCGGGAGCGACGCCAGCGAGCCCCTTGGCCCGTCATCGCGCTAGTCGGCTATACCAATGCCGGAAAGTCGACGCTGTTCAATCGGTTGACCGGTGCCGACGTCATGGCCGAAGACCTGCTGTTCGCGACGCTGGATCCGACGCTTCGGCAAATCCGATTGCCCGGTATCGACAAGGCGATCCTGTCCGACACGGTCGGGTTCGTCTCGGACCTGCCAACCCAGCTCGTCGCGGCATTCAAGGCGACGCTCGAAGAAGTGGTGTCCGCCGATCTGCTGATCCACGTCCGTGATATCGCGCATCCCGATACGGAGGCGCAACGTGCCGATGTCGAGGCGGTGCTGGCGGACATCGGCGTCGACGATATGACCCCGCGGTTCGAAGTCTGGAACAAGCTGGATCTGCTCGATCCTGCCGACCATGACGAGATTGTCGGGGAGGCTGAGCATCGCGAGGATGTCGTGGCGATCTCGGCGCTGAGTGGGGAGGGGGTGGACCATCTCGTCGAGCAGGTCGCTGCCAAACTGACGGATGCGCATCGCCGCTATCACATTACGCTCGATGCGACGGACGGCGCAGGCGCGGCATGGTTGCACGCGCATGGCGAGGTGCTCAGCAGTTTCGCGGACGGGCTGGCCACCACCTATGACGTACGGCTGTCCGACACCGATTACGACCGGTTCAGCCGCCGCGACGTTTGACCGTCTGCCAAAGCGCTTCCTTCTCCTCAAGCGACAAAGCTTCGAAGCCCGCACCGGCGATGTGTTCCATCGCCCGGAACCGGGCTTCGAACTTTGCGTTGCCCGCGCGTAACGCCACTTCGGGATCAATACCGAGGTGGCGGGCATAATTGGCCACAGCAAACAGAAGATCGCCGACCTCTTCGGCCAGTGTGTCGGCGGTTGCTGTCGCAATCTCGTCGAGTTCTTCGTGCACCTTGGCCAAGGAACCGGTTGGATCGGGCCAGTCGAACCCGACCCGCGCAGCACGCTTTTGCAGCTTGTCGGCTCGCGCCAGCGAAGGCAGCGCGGTGGCGACGCCGGCGACCGCACTCTGGTCAGGCTTGTTCGCGCGCTCGGTCGCCTTGATCGTTTCCCAGCCGGGCGATGTCTCCGCCGGACCGAAGATGTGCGGGTGTCGGCGCTCCATCTTGTCGCTGATCGCGTCGATGACGTCGGGCAGGGCAAATGCACCCGCTTCCTCTGCAATGCGGGCATGGAATACCACCTGCAACAACAGGTCGCCGAGTTCGTCCTTCAGATCGGCAAGATCGCCGCGTTCGATCGCGTCGACGACCTCATAGGCCTCTTCGATCGTGTAGCGAGCAATCGTCCTCGATGTTTGAACACGGTCCCATTCGCATCCCGTATCCGGATCGCGCAGTCGCGCCATGATGGTCGTGAGGCGGTCAATCATGGCGGCGCTCCGCATAAAGTGAGGATGACGTGGAGATCGCCGTTGCTACGACAAAATCAAAAGCTTCATAACGAATCACTCTCGATCCGATAATATACATTATGTAAAATGCTCTGGGGTTGGTATGTGTCAGGCCTCGAGGATCTGCCCATCAAAGCCCGGCTCCACTGTGTCAGGCAGTTCGGCCCTCAACGCTACATAGTCCATGCTGTTGTCCATATGGATAAGCGCGGTCCGCCCCGGCCTGAACGCATCGACCCAGCCCAAGACGGCTGAAAGTTGCGGATGCGTCGGATGTGGACGACGGCGCAGTGCATCGACCACCCATACGTCCAGCCCCGTATACAGCGCGGCCATATCGTCGGTCATGATGTTGAAATCGGTCGCATAACCGATTGCCTTGCCATCGGCCTCGAAGCGCAGCCCAGCGGCGTGGATCGATCCGTGCGGCTGATCGGTAACACGAATGTCGATCGCGCCGATCGTCAGCCGGTCCGGAAGGACCGCCCCGGTGATCGTCGACGGATAACCGCTGCGGCCCCGGAACGCATAGGTGAAGCGATCCTCGAGCGCGGCGAGCGTCGCGGGCCGGGCAAAGCCGATCACGGGCGTGCCCATTGCGTGATAGAGCTGTCTGAGGTCATCAATGCCGTGGCAGTGATCAGCGTGATCATGCGTCCAGATGACCGCATCAACCTCGGAGACGTTCGCCGCAAGCAACTGCTCGCGCATGTCCGGCCCTGTATCGATCAGGATCCGCGTTCCGGCATGCTCAACAAGCGCGGAGACGCGCGTACGTCGGTTGCGCGGTTCGGCGGGATCGCAGGCACCCCAGTCATTGCCGATCCGGGGAACGCCGGACGACGTCCCCGAGCCGAGGATCGTGATCTTCACGCGCGATGCGCCACGACCGGCGTATCGCCGGGCCGCGTCTTGGCGAACAAAGTATGGAAGTTTTCGGCGGTCCGCTGAGACAACTCGCCGACGGAGACGCCGCGCAGGTCCGCCACGAACTGCGCGGTGTCGGCGACAAAGCCGGGCTCCCCCGTCTTGCCCCGATTGGGCACGGGCGCAAGAAAAGGCGCGTCGGTTTCGATCAGCAGCCGTTCGATCGGCAAGCGTGCCGCGATCGCCTGAAGGTCGCGCGCGTTCTTGAACGTCACGATCCCCGACAGCGATATATAGAGGCCAAGTTCCAGTGCCTTGTCGGCAAATGCTGCGCTCGCTGTGAAACAGTGGATGACGCCGCCATAGGCCCCCTTCCCCATCTCGTCCGACAGGATCGCCGCGGTATCCTCTTCGGCATCGCGGGTATGCACGACAATCGGCAGGCCGGTTTCACGCGCCGCGTCGATATGCGCGCGGAAGCTCAGCGCCTGGCGTGCACGATCGGAGGTCTCGCGGTAATAATCGAGCCCGGTCTCACCCAGGCCCACGACCCGCGGGTGACGTGCGCGCTCGACCAAACGCGTCGCGTCGATCGCGGGATGGGCATCGGCTTCATTTGGGTGGATGCCGACCGTCGCCCATACATCGGCCTCACGGTCCGCGGTGGCGATCACCGCATCCCATTCACTTTCACGCGTCGAAATGTTGAGCATCGCCGTCACACCGCGCGCCCGCGCGCGATCGAGGACCGCCTGCTGATCCTCGATCAAGCCGGGGTAATTCAGGTGGCAATGACTGTCTGCAAGCATCAGGCGTCGGTCTCCGCAGGCATCTCAAGCCGTGGGAACGCGCCGGTCGGCGCGACGATCCGGAAATCGCTTAAGGCCTGCCGATCATACCAATCGTCATCCGCAAGCGCGGCATGGTCGCGGCCCTCTGCACCGATCTGGTCGAGGACCTTGCCCGCTGCGCTCGGCACGACCGGAAGGATCGTGATGGCGAGCATCCGGATCGCACGCACCAATGTCGCCAGCACCGTGTTCATCCGTGCCGGGTCGGTCTTGCGCAACGCCCAGGGCGCCTGGACGTCGATATACTGGTTGCAGGCAAAGACGCCCCGCATCCACGCCTCGATGGCATGCGACAGAGCGAGGTCTGCAAAGCCGGATCTGAACGCGGCGCAGGCCGCGGTGACGTCTTGGAGCAGCGCAGCGTCGGCCGGCTCGATCGCCGTCGCCATGGGCAATGCACCGTCCAGGTTCTTGGCAATGAACGACAATGTCCGCTGGGCCAGATTGCCGAAGCTGTTCGCGAGCTCGGCGTTGACCCGCGTCACGATCGCCTCGGCCGAATAGCTGCCATCCTGCCCAAAGCTGACGTCGCGAAGGAAGAAATAGCGCAGAACATCGACGCCGAACGCGTCAGCCAGCTCCATCGGATCGACGACGTTACCAACCGACTTCGACATCTTCTCGCCACGGGTCAGGAGAAAGCCGTGGCCAAAGACGCTTTTGGGGAGCGGGATGTTCGCGGACATCAGGAAAGCAGGCCAAAAGACCGCATGGAAGCGGACAATGTCCTTGCCGATCAGGTGAAGGTCCGCCGGCCAGAATCGCGCCAGATTTGCGTCGTCCGTTCCGGTGTTCGGATAGCCCGTCCCCGTGAGGTAATTTGTGAGCGCGTCGACCCAGACATACATGACATGACCCGGGCTTCCCGGCACGGGCACGCCCCAGTCGAAGCTCGTCCGCGACACCGAGAGGTCGGACAGGCCCCCTTCGACAAAGCGCATGACCTCGTTGCGGCGGCTCTCAGGACGGATGAAGTCGGGGTTCGCGGCGTAGAGGTCGAGCAAGGGCTGCTGATATTTCGACAAGCGGAAGAACCAGGTTTCCTCGGCAGTCCATTCGACCGGCGTGCCTTGCGGAGACCGGCGATCGGCGCCCTCCCCCGTCAGTTCGGACTCGTCGTAAAAGGCTTCGTCGCGAACCGAATACCAGCCTCATAACGATCGAGATAAAGGTCCCCGGCATCCGCCATCGCTTCCCAGATCGCCTGGCTCGCCGCGTAATGATCGCTATCGACGGTCCGGATGAACCGATCATAGGATATATCAAGACGGTCCGCCATCCCGCTGAAATAGGACGACATTTCATCCGCGAACTCGCGAACGGGGACGCCGCGGTCGCGGGCGGCCTGGACCATCTTCAGGCCGTGTTCGTCGGTCCCGGTCTGGAACAGCACGTCGCGTCCGGCCTGGCGCTGAAAGCGGGCGATCGCGTCGGCTGCAACCATTTCATAGGCATGGCCGATATGCGGTCGGCCATTGGGATAATGGATTGCGGTGGTGATGTAGTAAGGGTCGGCCATGTCAGCGCTCCTAGAGCATCCCCCGAAGGAGGTGAAGCCCATGTCGCCGCCTTCATCAGGTGCGCAGTGTCGCAAGGATTCCCGACAGCTCGAAGACGGTCGCCTGCGCATCAAGTGACAGGCCAATGGCGGCGGCCGACAGGTCACGCGCTGCAGCATGCGCGTCGAGGGCGATCTTGAGCCGCGCGCCCGAACGGTCCCGCGCCGCGTGGGCGATGAACGCCGGCACGCGATCGAGAAACGCCTCATAGCGGGGTTGCGACGCTTCCCAGCAAGGGACTTCGCCAGCCGGAGACGATGGCCGTTATCGCGATCGCCTTCGTCGGCGATCCGCGCAATCGCTTCGTCGAGGCTCGCAATATCGAGACCCGCGTAGCGCAGCGCCCTGCCCGGCGCTCCCTCACTCGCACGTACGAGGGCAGATATCTCGTCGTGGTCGAGGTCCGGCTGCGCCAGTCGCAACGTCACCGCGACCTCGTCGGGCGTCAGTGCCTCGAACCGCAAGACCCGGCACCGCGACCGGATCGTTGGCAACAACCGTCCCGGCGCGTGGCTGACCAGGAGGAATATCGTCCCGGCGGGTGGTTCCTCAAGGTTCTTGAGCAACGCATTGCTGCCGCCGCGCTCCAGATCGTCGATCGCGTCGATCATGACGACCCGGCGCGGGCTCATCGATGGCGTCGTCGCAAAGAGCGGCTGGAGCGTGCGGACCTGCGCGATCGTTATACTGCGCGCAAGATCCTGGTCGGGCTTTTCAGGATCCTTGGGCAGACGCGTCAGCAGGCGGAAATCGGGGTGCGAACCCGCCTCGATCAGCGCGCGCGTGGGGTCGCCGGCCGGCACGGCAAACCCGCGCGGCTCGGTCGACCCGCCGCGCGCATCGGCCAGCATGCGCATCGCCGCCAGCCGTGCGAAGCTTGCCTTGCCAACGCCCTGCGGGCCGGTGAACAGCCACGCATGGTGAAGCGCGCCGCTTTGCATCGCCGCGGCGAAAGCGGACTGCGCCGCGGCATTGCCGATTATGTCGGTCATGCCGGCGACGGGCTCACCCGAACGGTGCACACGCGCGCCGGCACGCCGAGCCTCAACCGAACAGCCCGGTAAGCCCAGACCAAGCGCGCCCGAAGAACCCGGCTTCGGCAACGTCCTTTTCCGCGACCAGCGGCATACGCTGCTCGACCCCGTCAGGCATCGACACGACCAGATCCGCGATGTGCTGGCCCGCCTTGATCGGCGCCTTGACCGGCCCCTGATAGACGACCTTGGCGTTCAGGTTCGGCGATGTCCCCGCCGGCACGGTGACGGTCAGCGCCTTGGGCGCCATGAGGCCGACGCTCGATGAGCCGCCCATCTGCACGCTGGCCTCCTCGACCTTCCGACCCTTCGCTACGATCGGCTTGGACTGCCACGCGCGGAAGCCCCAGTCCATGAACCGTACTGACTCGTTCGCGCGCTCTGTCGAACTCTTCAGGCCGGCGACGACCAATACCAGACGGCGACCATTCTGCTCGGCCGACCCGGTGAATCCGTATCCGGCTTCTTCGGTATGTCCGGTCTTCAACCCATCGGCACCCGCGACGCGGCCGAGCAGCGGATCACGATTGGCCTGGGTAATCGCGCTGCCGCCCATGGTCTTGCCCCAGGTGAAATCGCGCTTTGCATAAAATTGCTTGTAGAGTTGGGGATGGTTGGTGATCGTCGCCGATGCCAGCTTGGCCAGATCATGCGCAGTGACATAGGTCACGCCGTTGTCTGGCCACCCGTTCGACGTCCCGAAATGACTGTCCTTGAGGCCGAGCTGTGCCGCGACGCGGTTCATGCGCTCGGTAAAGGCGGGCTCCGAACCCGAGATCGACTCCGCGAGAACGACGCAGGCGTCGTTGCCCGACAATGTCACGATGCCATATAGCAGATTGGCCACGCTGACGCTCTCGTTCGCCGACAGGAACATCGTCGAACCCGCTGACGGACCATGCCATTTTGCCCAGGTCTCCGGCCGGACGGTGACCATGTGATCGAGCTTGAGCTCGCCTTTTTTGAGCATGTCGAACGCGACATAGACCGTCATCATCTTCGCCATCGACGCAGGCGGCATACGGCGATCGGCATCCCGTGCGAACAGGACCGCGCCCGACGACAGATCTTCCATATAGGCGATCGGTGCGCTGGTCTGGAACTGTGGCGCAGCGGCGATAGACGGCGTCGCAAGCGCGATCATTGCCAGCGGCGCGATGGCGATGCGGCGCCGGACCATTTGAGTAAAGGGCAGCGTGTTCATGGGCAGCTTCGTCATGATATCCGTTACGTCAAAGAGGAACACG
This sequence comes from Sphingomonas sp. Ant20, assembly GCF_000783375.1. Taxonomy (NCBI): domain Bacteria; kingdom Pseudomonadati; phylum Pseudomonadota; class Alphaproteobacteria; order Sphingomonadales; family Sphingomonadaceae; genus Sphingomonas; species Sphingomonas sp. Ant20. The sequence goes on along the minus strand of NZ_JRVI01000020.1, from coordinate 27,743 downwards.
ATGGGAGGCAGGCTCGCGGCGCCGCCGGGACCTTATCGAAGTCATAGCCGCGCTTGGCAACCGCGTCACGCTTGGCTTTGAGTCTATCGGGCACGCCGGTTAGCGCTCGACTGCATCCGCCAGCAGCCCCACCGACAGCGCATAAAAATTCGAACAATTATAGTCGAGGATCACGCGGTAATTGCTCGTGAGCAGATACGCCGTGGCGCCTGAACCGTCGGGTTCGAGCAGCGTCGCCATGACATTGTCGGCCGGCCACGAGGCGCCTTGCGTCATCACACCCATACCGCGCCACTCGGCGATCGTTCGCCAGCCGCTATGCCGTTCGAACACGCGCGGGCACCGCGGCGACACGAGCCGATTGCGTACCTGCGACCGATCGAATCCCTGCGGCACGGAGACCGCGACGCCCCAGGGTTGGCCACTGCGCCAGCCGGCATTGGTAAAATAATTGCCGATCGACGCCAGCGTATCGGCCGGACTGTTCCAGATATCCGCGCGGCCGTCACCATCCCCGTCACGGGCCAGTCGTAGATAGATGGACGGCAGAAACTGTGGATTGCCCATCGCGCCTGCCCAGCTACCCTTGAGTTGTTCGCGGGAAATGCCCCGGTCGACGATCTTCAAGCCGGCAATGAACTCGCCCGCAAACAGCGATCGCCGACGCCCCTCATAGGCGAGGCTCGCGAGCGACCGCAGAATGTCGAAATTTCCGGTGTAGCTGCCGTAATTGGTCTCATGCCCCCAGATCGCAACCATGATCGATTCGGGCACGCCTGTTTCGCGCTCGATACGCTGCAGCCTGCCCCGCTGCGCCCGATAGGTTTCCCGACCGCGTCCGATCCGCGCCGCGTCGACATGCTGCGCCTTGTACGGCGCGAAGGCCGGAATGGCGCTGCTTGTGCCGCCGCCCGGCTGTGCACGATCGAGCGCGATGACACGCTCGTTCAGCGTCAACGTGGGAAAGACGGAGTCCACCGTACGCGCCGTGACTCCGGCCTCCAGCGCCTGCGTACGAAGCTGGCCGAGATAGGCCTGAAACCCCGCCTCGTCCTGCGCACATGCGGGGGTGGTGACCGCGGTCATCGCCGCGACGGTCAAAGCGCCACGTCGCAACGCACTCGATAGGATAGATTTTGCCCACATGCCGACCGCTCTGCCATAGGGGCGTCCGCATCGGAACCTCGTCCTGACGCAAGCATGGCTCGCATCGACGCGTGGACCGCCCGCTACGCTGCTACCCTTCTCCGCCGAGGCTATCGTTCGGGTGCCGGCCCCGTCCTTCAGTGACGACTTTCCCTGCCCGCCGACACGAAGCTGCTTGCCTTTCGTCAACCGCACCCGCTAAGGGCTGCGGCGTCGGGGAGTGGCGCAGGCTGGTAGCGCACCTGGTTTGGGACCAGGGGGTCGCAGGTTCGAATCCTGTCTCCCCGACCATGTTGCGCTTGATCGCGACAAACCCGATAGTCCGGGATTATTCCATCGGTATGATCTCGACGATGTCGAGCAGGGATTCGAAGCGCGGACGAGGCAGTATCAGCCGCCAGCGCCGGTTACCGATGCGCTCCATCACACCCGCCAGATCGCGATTTGCGTCGGTGCCGTAGCGCATCGGACGCTGTTCGTCGCCCAACGCCATGCTGCCGAGGAAGATCGCACGCGGTCGCGGAGCCGAATCTGCCCGCGATTCGCGGTACAGCGTCCCGGACGGACGTTGCGATCCTCCCAGCCGCGTGAACGTCAGGTCCCCGTCTCCCCCCGTGCGTGCTGGCTGTTCGATGCGGCACGAGAACCAGCCATAGGCAATGAAGCGTGACGCGCCCGCTCCAGGCGCCCCGAGCTTGATCGTGCGACATCGATAGGTGCCGATCGGTGGCAACGGATCGGGGAGTGCCCGGTCCGGATCGAACAATTGAGGATCCGCGGCAATCTCACGCTGCGGGATCTGCGCAAGCGCATCCATCCACGCATCGCGCCAGTCGCGCAGCCTTGCGCGGTCGGCAACCGTCGCTGCCGTGCGCCATCCTGCCCCTCGTCCGGTGGGATCGGTTCGCTCGACTTCGGGGGACGGCGCGCTGGCGATCCGTTTTCCGCCCCCGCAGGCGACGAGCAAGACGCATGTCGCCAACGCCCCGATCGCGCGTCGCGCGTCGGCACGGGTACCGCCGACACCTGTCATGCTGCCGTCCAACCGCCGTCCATCGACAGATTTGCGCCGGTCATCGCGCTAGCCTCGTCGCGGCACAGGAAGAGTGCGAGCGCTGCGACCTGCTCCGGCGTGACGAAGGCCTTGGTCGGCTGCGCGGCGAGCAGAATGTCGTTGACGACCTGCTCGCGGGTCATCCCGCGTGCCGCCATCGTGTCCGGAATCTGATCCTCGACCAGCGGCGTCCAGACATAGCCTGGCGAGATACAGTTGACCGTGATGTTATCGGTCGCGGTTTCGAGTGCGATCGTCTTGGTCAGTCCGGCGATGGCATGCTTGGCCATGACATAGGCCGACTTGTTCGGGCTAGCGACCAGCGAATGCGCCGACGCGGTCGAGATGATCCGGCCCCAGCCTCGGCGCCGCATATGCGGAATCGCCGCCCGCATCATATGCCAGGCCGACGCCATGTTGATCGCGATGATCCTATCGAAGGTCGCGACGGGAAAATCCGCAATCCCCGCGACATGCTGGATGCCCGCATTGTTGACGACGATATCGCAATTCCCCGTTTCCGCGACCGCGCGCTCGACCAGTGCGGCGATCTCGTCGGGGCGGGTCATGTCGGCGGCATCGTAAAGCGCAGTCGCGCCGCTGATTGTACTCAGCGCCGCACGCTCCGCCTCGATCGTCGCGGCGTCACCAAAGCCGTTGAGAACGACACAGGCCCCCTCCCCCGCAAGGCCCGCGCATAGGCAAGACCGATCCCCGATGTGGATCCGGTGATGACCGCCGTCCTGCCCGCCAGAAACATTGTCTCGTCCCCCATTTTGACGCGGCCAGAACGCCCCGCCTGCCGTACAACGCTTTGTCATGCCTTCCAAAGGTCGGCAGAATACGATTAGACCCGGCAAGCCAATCGGATGCAACTCCGCATCGTCCCATGCATTTCGTTACCACTCCAGAATGAAAGTCTTAAGACCATGCGGCTCGATGATTTCGACCCCAACATCAACGTCGAGGATCAGGGCCGCGGCGGCGGTTCGGGCGGCGGCGGAGGCGGCGGCCTTCTGTTCGGCCTACTGCCGCTGATCGGCAGCCGTTTCGGGTGCGGCGGCATCGTCGTCGTGTTGATCGTGATGGCGCTGTTCGGCGGCCTCGGCAATATCGGTGGCATGCTGGGTGGCGGCTCGGCGCCCAGCGCACCCTCCGGGCAGATAGCGCAAGGTGGGGCCGGCCGCGGCGGCGAACAGGGTTCCGGCACCAACGCGCAGTCGATCTGCACGCTGAACCCCGAGCGACGCGCCGCGTGCAACGCCTTCAGTTCGGCGCAAAAGACCTGGGCCGCGATCTTCGCGAAAAACGGCGAACAGTTCCAGGCGCCCAAGCTCAGCTTCTTCGACGACAATGGCCGTTCGGGCTGCGGCGCAGCACAGGCGGCAATGGGCCCCTTCTACTGCCCGACCGACAACGGAATCTTCTTGGACACCAGCTTCTTCGACGAGCTGGCCAACCGGTTCGGCGCGCGCGGCGACTTTGCGCAGGACTATGTCATCGCGCATGAATTTGGCCACCACATCCAGAATCTGGTCGGCACGTCGAGCCAGGTTTCACGCGCGCAGCAGCGCGCCGGATCGAGCGAGGGCAATGCGCTGTCCGTTCGCCTGGAGCTGCAAGCTGATTGTTTCGCCGGTGTCTGGGCGGCTGCCAATCGCGACCGTCTCGAGCCTGGTGACATCGAGGAGGGCATGACCGCTGCGCAGGCGATCGGCGACGACACGCTTCAGAAGCAGGCTCAGGGCCGGGTTGTGCCGGACAGCTTCACGCACGGCACCTCGGCGCAGCGTCAGACCTGGCTTCGTCGTGGTCTCGACAGCGGAGACCCGAAGGTGTGCGACACCTTCTCCGGCGCGATCTGATTAACTGCCCCCTCCCGCACTGCCGGGAGGGGGCTAAGTGCTCAGAGCTTGACGAGCATCTTTCCGGTATTTCCACCAGAAAACAGACCGAGGAACGCTTCGGGCATCGCGTCGAGGCCATCATGCACGGTTTCCTGCCGCTGCAACGTGCCCGCCTTCAGCAGGGCGCCCATGTCCGTGTAGAACTCCGCAGCCCGATCCATGAAATCGCTGACGATGAAGCCGCGGATCTGGATACGGTTACCGATCAGCCTTGCGAGATAGCGCAGTTCAGTCGCCGCGCCGCTGTTGTAGACGTCGATCATGCCACAGATCGCGAACCGGGCGTGCAGCTTGGCGTGCGCCAAAGCTGCATCGAGATGTTCGCCACCGACATTATCGAAATACACGTCGATGCCGCCCGACCCGAGCGCGGCCACAGCTTCGCCTAGAGCTTTCACGACCGGCGTACCGGACTTGTAGTCGATCACGGCATCAGCGCCGAGCGACTTGACCCAGGCGCATTTGTCCGCGCCGCCTGCCGAACCGATCACCGTCATGCCCTTCGCCTTGGCGACCTGGACGACGGTCGACCCCACCGCGCCCGCCGCGGCCGAAACGAAGACGGTATCGCCGGACTTGGCAGCTGCAACCTCGAGCAAACCAAAATAGGCGGTCATGCCCGGCATGCCGAGCTGCCCCAAAAACGCCTGCGGATCGACCGCCAGTTCCGGCAGCTTCTGAACTTGGTTTGCCGGCAGCGTCGCTTCGTCGCGCCATCCCGCCATATGCTGGACGAGATCGCCCGCCTTCAGACCCTCGGCCCGGCTTTCCACAACTTCGCCGATCGCACCGCCCTGCATCGGCTTGCCCAGCTCGAACGGCGGGGTGTAACTTTTCACGTCGTTCATGCGACCGCGCATATAGGGATCGACCGAGAGCCAGCGGTTGGCGATGCGCACCTCTCCATCGGCCAGTTCGGACTGTGCAACGTCGATCATCTCAAAGTCGGTATGCTTAGGCATGCCTTGCGGACGCGTCTTCAGGCTCCATGCACGGGACATTCTTCACTCCTGTCGTTGAGGTTTCATGACTCGGGTATGGCGCAGAACGGATCCCCCGCCAAGCGGCAGAGGCACAGATTACGTGCATGTCTGCAGCGAGCCTGCCCGTCAATCGCCCGCGCCCTGATCGAAGTTCCGCCGGCCGTTGCCGGGTGCGCCCGTGCGAGCCACGTTCGGGATGAATGTCCCGTGTTCAAAACATGAGGGAGAGCGCGCGGCGGTGGATTGCATGCCGGCGGCGCCATCGCTAATATCGCAATATCCGGCGTCGCCGGACCGCGCGGGGCCGTAGCTCAGATGGGAGAGCGCTGCAATCGCACTGCAGAGGTCAGGGGTTCGATTCCCCTCGGCTCCACCAGCGCGACCTTTTCGATACTGTCACCGTCTTTGATAAAGCGGCAAGTGAGGGCGTGTCCGGCGCTAACGTGTTCGGTGCCGGAGCGGACGGCGCCGCTGATAGAATCTCTATCCTGGGCGGCGGCAGAATCAGCCCGTCACAGCGCCGTCCGTCCGGTGCAGACCGCAAACGCGGCGCCTTGGTGCCGAACATCCCGCGGACGGTCGCAAGCAGTCGCGCGTTGCGCGGGGTCCACAGACGTCAATCGGCCTGCGCATCTGCCGTTTCGGTCTGACGTTCCCACCGCAGATACGTCAGACGATCGCGCAGCCGCGGCTCGCGTGCATGCTGCTCCAGCGTTGCCAGTTGGACGAGCGACGATGGCCCCAGCCGCCCCACATAGAAGAGGTCGAGCGGCGGCCCCGCCTTACCCATTTCGAGCGCTGTGCGAACATTCCAAGCCGCCGCGACCGCGCCAAGATCCACAACGCTCGCCGTCACCAACGCAGTCACAGCCGCCAGCGCATTGGCGTTGATCAGGCACGCCGCCGACCTATCGGCCAGCAATCGCCAGCCGATCAGCGCCAGGCCCGTTGCCACGAGTCCCATCCATGAAGTGCCGACAGTCGCAGCACCGTCATCCCGTAGGCGTCGACATAATCGAGCGTTCGCAATGCACTCGACGCGACCAGCAGCAGGTTCTGGACGAGCCAGACCGTCACCAGCCGCCGCACCAGCGGAAGCGACGCGGCTGTACTGCCCGGACGGAATGCCAACAACACGAATACGCCGGCGAGCGCTGCCGTTACGATCAACGAATACGTGCCACGGTGCGCATAGTCCGCCATCGTCACGCCCGAGGGCACTCCCGCGCCGCTCGACAGGAACACAATGTCGAGCCCATTCTCAACCGCGAAGATCGTATTGAACGTCACGAGTAAGAGAGTCAGCTGCGCCACCGCCGGCTCGAACACCGTACCGATCGAGCGATCGCCGAAACGCGATGGACCCGTCGTATAAGGACTTGGCCGCAGGCTTGCCCAGATGGTGATCAACACGCAGAGGCCGAACAGCGTGCGCCAGATCGTCGCCCACGGATCCGGCAGCACGATTTGCGAAAACGCCCAGCCGATCAGCGGGTTGGCGTTCGCGAACAGCCCAAGGAACGTCGCGCCGCCTACCAAAGGCAACGCGGCGACGGCCCCGATAGCGCGGAAGCGCTGGAGGGCAGTCCTCGACGCTGGCGGACTATCGACACCCGCGCCGCATCCTTCAGCGGCGCAATGGCGGCGGATATCGCGTGCCAGCCGAGCCTGCGCGCCCAGGCGAGCGCATCGTCGAACCCGTGCCGCGGCAGGAGTGCGGCAAGCGAGACAGCCGTCCAGAACAGAACCCAGCCGAGGAAGCTTGGATCGTCGATGAGTACCACCGCCAATCCGGCGCCGGAAAGCAACACCAGTCGCGCCGATCCGTCTTTCCAGATCCCCCGTCGCGTCAGGAACAGGGCGGTAATCCAGGCCAAAGCGAACCCACCAACCACCGCGCCATTGCCGTCGTCGATCGGTATCTCCGCCAGGAAAGGCAGCGCCGATTTTGGCCATCAGTCTTCCATGACGACTCATCTTCGCGCTCCCCGACTGTCGAGGTTCTGCTTTGCAGCGGTCCCGTGAGCGTCAGATCGCAATGTCCGCGTACGATCCGTTCACTTGTCGTACAGATCTTGTGCAGATGATGAATCCAAACCCGGGCGGTGTCCTCAGCGCGCGTTGCGAAAGTCTTGGCGCAGGGCTAGCCTCCGTTCGGGGAGCATCGACACATGGAGTTCAAAATCCGGATCGGCCGGCGTTTCGTAACGAAGCGTTGTCGTCTGTCCGCTACCAGTTCGCCGATGTACAAGCAGCGCCCTCAACATTGCTACGGCTTATGTTCGCGATCTTCCTGACGACCGCTTACGCGCCGTTTGCGATCGCGTTCGTTATAATGTTCGGGATCGGGCTGATCGAGGCGATCGGCCTTGGGCTCGGCCATCTTGATCTCGACGCGGACGTTTATGCCGAAACCGATAGTGGCGTGCTCGATTGGCTCGGGTTCGGTCACGAACTGCCGATCCTGATCTGGCTGACGTCATTACTCGGCTGCTTCACGCTCACCGGGATAGCCATTCAGCAAGGTGCGACCGCGTTGACCGGCGGCCCACTGCACTGGGGTCTCGCCTCGGGTGGTGCGCTGGTCGCTGGCAGCCTGCTCAACACCCTCGCCGCAAACGGGCTTGCCCGGATCATGCCCGGCTTCGAAACCAGCGTGATCTCCACTGACGACTTTCTCCGCCGCCGCGGCACCATCCTCGAAGGCACCGCCCGCCGCGGATCGCCGGCCCGTGCAAAGATCGTCGATCAGCATGGTCAGGCGCACTTCATCATGGTCGAGCCGCACGACGACGCCGACGTGATCGCCACCGGCGAGACCGCCCTGATCGTCCGCCGCGACGGCAAACTCTTCTACGCGCTGCCCGACGCCAACGCGCTCCTGCAGTCGATCTGATCACAATCATAACCGGGGGAGGGTTTCATGCCCGCACAGCTTCTGAACGTCCTTATCTACGCCGGTATCGTGCTGTTCGCGCTTGTCGTGATCGGCATCATTCTGACTCGGCTCTACCGGCGCGCGACCAAGGATGTTGCGCTGATCCGCACCGGTTTCGGCGGCGAAAAAAGTCGTGCTCAACGGCGGCATCATGGTGATCCCGGTGCTTCATGAGTTGATGCAGGTCCGCCTGACGACGGTGAAGCTGGAGGTCTCGCGCCTTAACAAGGACGCGCTGATCACGCTCGACAAGCTGCGCGTCGACGTCGTCGGGCTGTTCCACATCAAGGTGAAGCCCGACGCGGAATCGATCGCCGCCGCGGCGCAGACGCTTGGCGATTCGGTCAACAGCCCCGACGCGGTGAAGTCGCTGCTCGACGGCAAGCTCGTGTCCGCGCTGCGATCGGTGGCCGCGACGATGACGATGGAGCACCTCCACGCCAACCGCGCCGACTTCATCCAGAAGGTGCAGGAGGCGCTGATGACCGACCTGGACATGAACGGGTTCCAGCTCGAGTCCGTTAGCATCACGCACTTCGACCAGACCGCGTTCGAGCATTTCAACGAGAACAACGCGTTCGACGCCGAGGGGCTGACCGTGCTCACGCGGACGATCGAGGAGCGCAAGAAGATCCGCAACGACATCGTCGCGACCAACCGCGTCGAGATCGAGCAGCGCAACCTCGACGCCAACAACCAGTCGCTCGAGATCGCGCAGGCCGCCGAACAGGCGCGCCTGATACAGGAGCAGACGCTGTCCGCGCGCCGTGCGGAACAGGCCACCGCGATTGCCACCGCCGAGGCCGAGCAGACCCGCCTCGCCGAGATCGCCCGCATCACCGCGGGCCAGGCGCAGACCGTCGCGCAGACCGAAGCCGACAAGGTGATCCAGACCGCCACGATTGCGCGTGACGGCGCGATCCAGACCGCGACGATCGAGCGCGACAGGACGATCGAGATCGCACGCATCACAACAGCGGTGCAGACCGCGCAGAAGTCGGAAGAGGAATCGACCGCCACCGCTGCAGCCAACGAGGCGCGCGCGCTCGCCGTCCGCGCCGAGGAAAGTGTGGCGACGGCCAAGGCGACCGAGATCGCCAACCGCAACAAGAACGTCGCCGTGATTGCCGCCACCCAGCGCGCGCAGGAAGAAGCCGTTGGCATCACCGTTGCTGCAACGGCCGAAAAGGAAGCCGCGGAAGCTCGTGCGAGCGCCCTGCGTACTGAAGCAACCGCCGAAGCAGATGCAGAGAAGGCGCGCGCGGAAGGGCGCGAGGCGGCCTTCAAGGTCGACGCGGCAGGTCAGGCGTCGTTGAACGAGGCGACCAACTTGCTGAGTGACTCGCAAACCGCACTGCTGATCCGCCGCGCAATGCTAGAAGCGTTGCCCGCGATTATCGCTGCGGCGAGCAAGCCGATGGAGAACATCGACAAGATCAGCATCCTGGATGCGCGGGGCCTGCACGGTGACAGTGGCAGCGATGGCGCCTCCGGGGGCGGCCAAGGCAACCTCGCCGACGCTGCGGTCGCAGCCGCTATGCGCTACCGCGTCGGCGGCCCGCTCATCGATGGCCTGATGGCGGAACTCGGCATGACCGGCAGTTCGTTGAACGGCATGCTCGCCGGGAGCAGCGCGGATGCGGCGCCTGCCCGAGCCTCCTCCAACGATGCCCACAAACATTCCGCTTCACTTAATGGTGGGACGGGCAACCCGCCGGCCTGATCGGAGGCACTCGAAGGCCCAGCCCTTGAAAATCGATCTGCGCTTCGAAGAAGACGGAGCGCAGATCTTCGCCAGAAACGCCCTGAGTGTAAGGACCGGGTCCGCCCCTGCCCTGCGTCCAGGCGCGATCGACGGCCCATTGGCAACATTACCCCATCGGCCTTGCGCTCTACCGCGGGTGCCGTTCGAGACGTGCTGTTCGACCCAGTCTGCAATGACAACGCCAAACTCGCCCGTATCGGACGGATCGTGCGATTCGTCGCGTGGGATGCTGCGATCGGCGCAGGCGTGCGGCGATGGTCTGGACCATTAGGGCAACCTGCGGCATCGCGGCCGTGCCAGGGGGCTGGAGCGTAAACGTGTTCAAGACAATGTGGAAAATGCCGGCAAAACTGCTCCGACGTGGGGTTGCCGAAAGCCCTGTCGACGGCGAGGACGCGGCGCCGGTCGCGGACGAGCAGATCGCTTCGGGCTCGCTAGAGGACATGATAAAGGCGGCGGACGAACTTGCCGCCGAGGATGCCGACGCATTGATCATAGAATGCGTCGGTCGCGACCGGCCCATCACCTGGGCGGAAATTCAAGGAGTGCGCCATGCGACGACCTTCCCGGTCGGCGTGTAGCAGTCGATTGACCCCTTCCTAGCGGCGGAACTTGCCGAGCAGTCGTTCGAGCAGGCTTGGCTGCATCGCGATCAACTGCTGCTGGCGAAACCGGTCACGATCGGCTGCGGCACGCCGGTAAAGGGCGTCAAGCCTGTCCGCACCATAGCGGTCCGACAGGCGTGGCGGAGACTGATCGACGCGGTGAAACGAGGGCTGGTCGCGCTCGGGTCGGTGGGACATAACAGGCATTGATCGGGTTCCGGTGACAGGATGGCAGCCAAAATACACACGCTTTTTACCACCTTTTCAACACGCTTGGTCGTGAGCGGTTCCCGAAAGCGTGCTGAATCGAGGCGTTTTGGCGAAAACCGGCGGAACTTTCCAGCCTTCCACAAGACCCGTTTCCCGGGTCGAGATTCCGGCATTCGGGACCATCGCCAACGTCTGCTGTACAATCACGACGCAGGTCGGGTAGGCGCCGACCATGGGTGAAATCGACAGACTCGTTCCTTCCGGCGTCATCGAACAATGGGTATTCCATCTGCGGCGGCAGCGGGCCCGTGCGGCGGATACCATCTGGTTGATCGATCAAGGTTTCACGCTTCACGATGGCAAGTGCGGCACGCCGACGCACGACGCGACGGCACGCTGGCGCGCCGAGCAGGAAACCGTCATCGCGGAGGTCAGCGATCTTCTCAAACTCTATGACGAGATCAATTTGGGTCGCGACGTCCCGGCGGATGCCGATAGCGACCAAGGCCGTGCCGACAGGCGTTGAGCATTGTCACGGACCTGACCGGCTAGGCAGTTACATAGGAGCGCAGCGATGCGGCAGTCCACGACCCAGATCACGATCGATACCCGCCGGCAGGGGCTGGTCGACATTACCGCCCCGATCCGGCGCTGGGTCGATGCGCAGGCGATGCAATCCGGGTTATTGACGGTGTTTTGTCGCCATACCTCCGCATCGCTGCTCATCCAGGAAAATGCCGCGCCCGAGGTCCGAACGGATATCGAGGCTTATTTCGAGCGCATCGCACCGGAATCAAGTTCGTATCTGCACGACGACGAAGGGCCCGACGACATGCCCGCGCATTTGCGCGCCGCTCTCACGCAGGTACAATTGTCGATCCCAGTGATCGACGCCACGCTCGCGCTCGGCACGTGGCAGGGAATCTACTTGTTCGAGCATCGCCGTCGTCCTCATGGTCGCTCGCTGGCGCTTCATCTGATCGGGGAATGACCCTGCGGCGCGGACGACGGCCTATGACCGCGCCACGCGGTTTATTCATCCAGCGTCATGGACCCGTGGACCAATCCCGTTCATCAACCGTTCCACCACTGAAGGCTAATGTAAGGCGTTTCGCCGCATTCGCCGCGAACGGAGACGACAATCATGTTCATCATGCCTGGTCGCAAGGTCCTGCTGGCAGCTCTCGCCACGAGCACGTTGCTGGTCGCGGGTTGTGCGACCGAAACCACCTACCGCCCGGCCACTGGCCAGGGGTTCAACCGTACCGGCTATAGCGATCGCCGGATCGAGGATAACCGCTTCCTCGTCAGCTTCGCGGGAAACAGCGTCACCTCGCGCGACACCGTCGAACGCTATCTCTTCTTCCGCGCGGCGGAACTCACGCTCCAGCAGGGATATGACTATTTCCTGATGGCGGACCGAGACACCAATCTTCAGTCGCGCACCTATTCGACTCCCGGAATTGGCGGTGGGTTTGGTTATGGCGGTTTTGGCGGCTATTGGGGCCCGTCGTGGCGCTATCGCGGCCGCGGCTTCGGCTGGCGGAGTTGGGATCCCTATATCGGTGGCGGCTTCGGTGGCTTTGGCGGCGGCGGTTTCGGCGGCCCATGGGGCAACGACTTCGACGTCCGCACGATCGACCGCTACGAAGCGACGGCCGAGATCGTGATGCGCAAGGGGCCGATCCCGCGCGACAACATCCGTGCGTTCAATGCCAAGCAGGTCGTCGACAATATCGGGCCGAGCGTCATCCTGCCGAAGTAAGCGGCGTCGCGGCCGCACCGCCGCAACCACGCACACAAGCAAAAGCCGGACCGTCCCCCTGGGACGGCCCGGGCTTTTTATTGCCTGCTATGCTGCCATCGGGGCACGGTCGCCAAACGGCCGACCCGAGACAGCAGCGTTCAGACCGCGCCGTGGCACTGCTTGTATTTGCGCCCCGACCCGCACGGGCATGGCGCGTTGCGGCTGACCACGCCTTCCCAGTTCGCCGGATCCTCGCCGATATCCGCGGCCTGGGGCTGTGGGATCTGCTTCGGCGGGAGCTGCGAGGTAATGTGCCCCATGGTCCCCGCGTCGCGATCGTAGGAATTGTCCTCGCCGGTGAACGGATCAAAGTGTGTCGTGATGAAATCGGGCAGCTCGGGCAGGCCGACCGGCGCCTGGATCTGGAACTGCGCATGCGCGATCGTCTTGGTCACGTCCTCGCGGATCGTCTCGAGCATCCGCTGGAATAGCGAGAACGCCTCCTGCTTATACTCGTTGATCGGCGTCTTCTGCGCATAGGCGCGCAGATGGACGACCTGGCGCAGCGCGTCGAGCGTCGCCAGATGCTCCTTCCAGTGATGGTCGAGATTCTGCAGCAGGATCGACTTCTCGACCGACGTCCACGTCTCAGTGTCGAGGTCTGCGGATTTCGTCGCGATCGCCTCGTCCGCCATTGCACGGATGCGTTCCTCGACGATCTCGGGATCGATCGCCTCTTCGAGCAGCCACGCCTCGATCTGCGGCTCGAGGTTGAGCACCTCGGCAAGCCGCGTCTTCATCCCCGCAATGTCCCACTGTTCCGGATAGGAATTGGGCGGGCACGCTTCACCGACGATGACGTTGACCGTCTCCGCACGCATGTCCGTCACCACGTCGCGACGGTGTCGGCATCCATGATGTCCGCGCGCTGCTCGTAGATGACCTTGCGCTGCTCGTTCATCACGTCGTCATATTCGACGACCTGCTTGCGGATGTCGTAGTTGCGCGCCTCGACCTTCTTCTGCGCGGTCTCGATCGCCTTCGACAGCCACTTGCTCCCGATCGCCTCGCCATCCTCGATATTGTTGCGCATCATCTTGGCGAACAGCGTGTCCGGCCCGAAGATCCGCAGCAGATCGTCGTCGAGGCTCAGATAGAAGCGCGACAGGCCGGGATCGCCCTGACGACCCGAGCGCCCGCGCAGCTGGTTGTCGATGCGCCGGCTCTCGTGGCGCTCGGTACCGAGCACGAACAGGCCGCCCGCGGCGAGCACCGCCTGCTTCTCGGCCTCGATCTCGGTCTCGATCCGCGCCGCCTCGGCGGCATATTCGGGCGTGCCCTCGACCAGATCGGGATGCTCGTCGAGCATGCGGAATTCGAGATTGCCGCCCAGTTTGATGTCGGTGCCGCGGCCCGCCATGTTGGTCGCGATCGTCACGGCGGACTTGCGTCCGGCCTGCGCGACGATGTGCGCCTCCATCTCGTGGAAGCGCGCGTTCAGCACCTTGTGCTCGACCGCCTCGCCGACGAGGAACTCGCTCAGCAGCTCGGACTTCTCGATCGATACCGTGCCGACGAGCACGGGCTGGCCGAGATCGGCGTGATGCTTGATCTTCTTGGCGATCGCCGCGAACTTGTCCTTGGTGTCCTTGTAGAACTCGTCTTCCTCGTCGACGCGCTTGACCGTGACGTTGGTCGGGATGCTGACGACGTTGATCTTGTAGATGTCGTAGAACTCGGCCGCCTCGGTCGCCGCCGTACCGGTCATGCCGCCGATCTTGGGGTACATGCGGAAATAGTTCTGGAACGTGATCGAGGCCATCGTCTGGTTCTCGGGCTCGATCTGGACGCCTTCCTTGGCCTCGACCGCCTGGTGAAGGCCGTCCGACCAGCGCCGGCCGTCCATCATGCGACCGGTGAACTCGTCGATGATGATGACCTTACCGTCCTTGACGATGTAATCGATGTCCGACTTGAACATCACGATCGCGCGCAGCGCCTGATTGAGGTGGTGGACGACCTGCGTGTTCTCGAAATCGTATAGGTTGGCGCCTTCGAGCAGCCCTGCCGCCTCGAGCATCCGCTCGACCTTCTCGGTGCCGTCCTCGGTGAGGATGATCGTCTTCTGCTTTTCGTCCTTGTCATAGTCACCGGGGACGAGCTGCTTCACGACCGCATCGACCTGGATATACAGCTCGGATTTGTCGTCGGTCGGCCCCGAGATGATCAGCGGCGTACGCGCTTCGTCGATCAGGACCGAATCGACCTCGTCGACCACCGCGAAGTTGAAGCGGCGCTGCACCATCGAACTGCGCTCGTACTTCATGTTGTCGCGCAGATAGTCGAAGCCGAACTCGTTGTTCGTTCCGTAGGTGATGTCGGCGGCATAGGCGGCGCGACGCTCCTCGTCCGACAGGTTCGGCACGATCACGCCGATCGTCATGCCAAGGAAGGTATAGACCTGCCCCATCCACTCCGCGTCGCGCGCGGCGAGATAGTCGTTGACCGTGACGACGTGGACGCCGTCGCCCGGCAGCGCGTTCAAATAGGTCGCGAGCGTCGCGACGAGCGTCTTGCCCTCGCCGGTACGCATCTCGGCGATCTCGCCGCGGTGAAGGACGATGCCGCCGACCATCTGCACGTCGTAATGCCGCTGGCCAAGCACGCGCTTGGCCGCCTCGCGCACCGTGGCAAATGCCTCTGGAAGCAAGTCGTCGAGCTTCTCGCCGTAAGCGAGTCGGGCACGGAACTTCGCGGTCTGCCCGGACAATTCCTCGTCCGACATCGCGACGAGCGAAGGCTCGAACGAGGCGATCTTCGCGAGGATCGGGTTGAGCGACTTGACGTAGCGGTCGTTGGACGACCCGAACAGCGATTTGGCAAAGCCACCGAACATGGGCTGATTTCCTGATTATAGGGCGCGACGGCACGCGGAGGCACGCACGCGCAAAGAGGAGAAGTGGCCCGCAGGCCGAGAGATCAGGCGCGCGGCGCTATTCGCGCCGACGGTCTACCCAGATAGGGGCCGTGATGATCGCGACGACGGGCAGCGTCGCCGAGGTGGCAACGTCGTCGAGCGAGGCGAGCGCGGCGACCGGTCGTACCGCGACCTTTGCCACCGCCACCGCCGCGGTCTGCGCGCAAATGCTGCCCTGCGCCACTGCCTGTGCGGACTGCCCACGCACACCCGGCACCGCGCCGGTCAGCGCGGACAGGAGGGCAGAAAGGAGAAGCAGCAGGTTCATGCGAGACCGGCTGTATGCGAGCTTGCGCGTAAAATCTACCATTCGTCGGACGGAAGCACCCGGCGAACGCGCGGACGCTCGATCCGTAAGGGGACGGCGTGGTGCGTAGGAACGACGACCCTGACGGACGCTCGTCGACCGTCGACGCGCGCAGATGTCATGCGATAGCCCCCAACCGCACGGGACACCGGTCGACGGGCGGCTGTCAGACGCGACCCGCGATCTTGCGGGCCGGACCGCAGCGACTATGAAGGCCGGATGCAGATCTCGCCGCTCGCCTTGCCCTTCCCCGCCGCCCCTTTGATCGACGGGGTCGTGCCGCATGTCGCGCGTGCCGGCTACAAGGCCTGGGACCGGTGCGACCTGACGTTCGTGACGCTCGATCCGGGGACGGTCGTTGCGGGCGTCCTTACGCAGAGCAAATGTCCGTCGCCCGAGGTCGAGTGGTGCCGTGCGGCGCTGACGCTTGGGCAGGCGCGCGCGCTGGTCGTCAATGCGGGCAATTCGAACGCCTTTACTGGTGCGCGTGGCCGTGCAGCGGTCGAGGCGATCGCCGCACGCACGGCAGCGCATCTTGGCTGTCAGCCTTCGGACGTGTTCGTCGCCTCGACTGGCGTGATCGGTGTGCCGTTGCCGATCGACAAGGCCGAAGCAGGACTCGACGCCGCGTTCGCCGCCGCACCGTGCGGCTGGGAGGACGCCGCCGCGACGATCATGACCACCGATACATTTACCAAGGGCGCGGTGACGACCGCGGTGATCGGCGATCGGACCGTCACTTTGATCGGCATCATCAAGGGTTCGGGGATGATCGCGCCGGACATGGCGACGATGCTCGGCTTCATCTTCACGGATGCCGCGGTCGAGCCCGCGTTTCTCCAGGCCGCACTGTCCAAGGCCAATGCGCCGAGCTTCTCGTGCATCACCGTCGACAGCGACACCTCGACCAGCGACACGGTCCTCGCATTCGCGACGGGCAAGGCGGGCAACGCCCCGCTCAGCGACGACGACAGCATCGGCGCCGACGCGTTCCGCGCGGCGCTGGCCGATCTGTGCCATCAGCTCGCCCTGCTCGTTGTCCGCGACGGCGAAGGCGCGCAGAAGCTGATCGAGATCCAGGTGACCGGTGCGGACAGCGACCGCAGCGCCCACCGCATCGCAATGAGCATCGCCAACTCGCCTTTGGTCAAGACGGCGGTCGCCGGCGAGGACGCCAATTGGGGTCGTGTCGTGATGGCCGTCGGCAAGGCGGGAGAGCCTGCCGACCGCGACACATTGTCGATCCGGTTCGGCAATACGCAAGTGGCTGAGGGCGGGCTCGCGCTCAGCGGCTATGACGAGGCGCCCGTTGCGGATCATCTGAAGGGGCAGGACATCGAGATCGGCGTCGATCTAGCGCTGGGCGACGGTGCGGCCACGGTGTGGACCTGCGACCTGACGCACGGCTATATCTCGATCAACGCCGACTATCGAAGCTGAGCTCACCTCTAGCCGCCACCTCCAAAAAAGGCTGAGGTGGCGGTAGCGGCGCGTACCGTCTTAGGCGAGTTCGCCCTCGAGCCACGCCTTGAGCTGACCCTTGGGAGCCGCACCGACCTTTGTCGCTGCCGGGGCGCCGCCCTTGAACAGGATCATCGTCGGGATTCCGCGCACGCCATACTGACCCGGCGCATCGGGGTTCTCATCGATGTTGAGCTTGGCGATCGTCACCTTCTCGCCCAGTTCCTCGGACAGCTCCTCGAGGCTCGGCCCGATCATCTTGCACGGCCCGCACCATTCGGCCCAGAAATCGACGAGCACGGGGCCGTCGGCGTTCAGCACGTCGGCATTGAAGCTCGCATCGGTGATCTGCTTGGTCGCCACTGAAATATCTCCTTCGTTATACCGTAATCTAGGGTTCGGCTGCACGCGTCTCAACCGTCGACAGCCTAGCTTTGCTCCGTCATCGCATAGCGCGGCTTGTGCCTGTCGAGCATATCGGCCGATATCTCGATCAATCGGGGTGCCGCGGTGTACAGCAACGCCGCCTCGATCGTCCGCCCCGGAAAGATCACCCGCAACGCCGCCGCATAGGCCGCCATCTGCTTGAGATGATAGTCCGGCACCTCGTCGAGCCCGCGCGGCGCACGCCGCCCGGTCTTGAAGTCGATCACCCGGATGGTCTCCGCGCCGATCAGCAGCCGGTCGACCGTTCCAGACACCACGATGCCGTCCGCCAGCGTGGCCGCGATCGGCGCTTCGGCAAGCGAGTCGATACCGAACAGGTCTGCGAAGCGCGGATCCTCGATCACGCCGATCGCGCTTGCTGCGATTTCCGCTCGCGCGGCGGGATCGAGAACGCCACCGGCCTGGCCGAGCCAGCGATCCGCCGCCGCCGCCCGCGAACCGCCGTCGACAGCGGGAAGGCGCTCGAGCAGCTTGTGGATCAACGCGCCGCGTTCGGCCGCAAGCCGCATCTCCGGAGTCGGCGGCGGGTCGGACACCGCATCCTCGCCGAGCGCGGACGGTGACAACGGGCGCGACGGTCGTGATTCCTTCGGTGCCGCGTGCCGGGCCCAGTTGGGTATCGTCTGGGACGGCACGGCCACGTCGTTAGCAGCGGGCTTGACCGGTACCGGAGACTCCGTCCCGTCGCCGACGAAGACCCGCTCGCCCTCCGCGTCCGGCACGCCCAACGCCGTCAGTGCACGATCCGCAGCGCCATACCAGCTCGTCACCGGCGCAACGCCCTGCGCCCGCGTACCGAGCGCGCCCGCGATGACCAGACGTTCCTCGGCGCGGGTCGCCGCGACATAGAACAGCCGCCAATGCTCCTCCAGTTCGCGCCGCTCGGCTGCCGTCACCACCGCATCGAGGGGGCCACCCCGCTCGCTGCTGCGCGGACGGAACACCGGCAACGGGGCGACCATGTCCTCGGGAGTCCATTTCAGGATCGATCGCGGTGCGGCGGCGGGGTCGGCGGTCGCATCGGCGAGGATGACCAAGGGTGCCTGCAGGCCCTTGGCGCCGTGCGCGGTCATCACGCGCACCGCATCGAGCGGCGCCGACGGATCGCGGACGATGTCGACATCGCCGCGATCGAACCAGTCGAGGAAGCGCTGCAGCGACGGTGTCGTATTGCTCTCGAACGTCAGTGCAGCGTTGAGCAGTTCCTCGATCGGATCGCGCGCTTCGGTCCCCAGTCGCAGGATCAGCTTGCGCCGTCCGTCGAGCGGCCCGGACAGGAGCTCCTCCAGAAACTGATATGGCGTTGCGATGTCCGCACGTGCGAGCATCGCGAGCAGCGGCGCGAGGCGCTCGGCGGACTGCGTCCGCTGAAGATGCCGCCACAACGGGCCGGCCTCACGTGGCGCCGCCGCCATCAGTTCGTCCTGCGTCCAGCCGATCAGCGGCGAGACGAGCAGCGATGCCAGGCTCAGATCGTCTTCCGGCTGCAACACGAAGCGGATCGTCGCGAGAAGATCCTGGACCGCGAGCGGCGCGTTCAGACGCAGCCGATCGACGCCCGCGACGGGCACGCCCTCGGCATAGAGCCGCGCGACGATCAGCGACGCGAGGTCGCCGCGCCGCTTCACGAGGATCATCACATCCTCAGGGCGCAGCCGTCGCCCCTTGCTCTCGAGCATCAGCCCGTCGGGCGCGAGCCAGCGTCGGACCGCCTTGGCGATATCGCCCGCAAGCTTGCGGACCGCATCCTCGACCCAGCCCTCCTCGTCGTCCTCGCTTCCCCCTGCGATGACCGGTGGCCATAGCGTCACGCTGCCCGGGCCCTTGACCTCGCTGGCATGGACCTCGAGCTCGCCGATCGCGCCAAGCCCCGGCTCGCCCGCCGCAGCGACTGCGGCATCGACGAACGCGAGGATCGGCCGGGTCGACCGGAAGGAGTGTGTCAGCGACAGCCGCTCAAGCGGCAGGCCCCGCTCCGCCTCCGGCCATTCGTCGTCACCCGCAACCTCGAGCGCGCGCCGCCCGAAATGCAGCTCTGCGGCGGCGAAGTTGAACGGGTCGGTTCCCTGGAAGCCGAAGATCGCCTGCTTCCAGTCGCCGACCGTGAACAGCGTGCGCGTCGAAGGGGCATAGATGCCGCGCCCGACAAAGAATTCGTCGGCCAGCGCCCGCACGATCCGCCACTGGTCGGCATTGGTGTCCTGCGCCTCGTCGATCAGGACATGCTCGGTCGCCTGATCGAGCTTGTAGCGGACCCATTCGCCGATGCCGGGCTGGTCGAGCAACGCCACGGTCGTCGCGATCAGATCGTCGAAATCGACCCCGCCGACACGCCGTTTCGCGAGTGCATAGGCACGCGCATAGTCGCGCCCGACCTCCAGCCCGTCGGCGAGAAGATCGGCATAGGCCACGCGCTGGATCATCGATGCAATATCCGCACAGGCCGCGCCGACATCCTGTGCCAGGATCTCATAGTCAGGTTCGAGATCGATCAGCTTCTTCTGTGCCTTGCGCGGCTCGCCCTTGGCCGTCAGCACGACGCCTGCGAGATCGGGGAGCATTGCCGCACGGTCCGGCGACGCGAGCCACGTCTCGACCACCGCCGCCTGCTTCAGCCCTGTCGCGGTTCCCCACGCCCGGTTGGCTGCGCCGATCCGCGTGATGGCGTCGATATCCAGCGCCTCGCACCAGTCCGCGACCGCCTCGTCGATATCGCCCGCGGGTAGTTCGAGCGTCCGACGCAACCAGGGCCGGATACCCGACGGCAACGCCTCGAGCGCGGGCAACGCGCGGGCGCAGGCCATCAGGAACCCCTCGGCACCGCCCTCCCCCATCCGCAGCGACAAGCGACCGACGATCTCGACGGGACGTTCCCGCCCCTCACGCTCGCGTCCGCGAGCATCCCCGCCAGCGCCTCGCGTGCAAGCCCGGCTTCCTCGCGCGCCTCCAAGGGGCGAAAACCGGGGGTCAGCCCAGCTTCGACCGGAAACGCCGCCAGCAGGCCCTGACAGAAACCGTGGATCGTCTGGATCCGCAGCCCGCCCCCCGGCGCGTCGAGCACCTTGGCAAACAGCGTCCGTGCACGATCCTGCAACGCCTGGTCCGGGACCTCCCCCAGGGCGATCAGATCGGCACCCAGCGCGGGACCGGGCATCCGCACCCATGCGGCAAGACGCCCGTTGATCCGCTGTGCCATTTCGGCGGCGCCCGCCTTGGTGAAGGTCAGGCACAGGATCGCGCCCGGATCGACACCGCGCAGCAAGAGCCGAAAGACGCGCGCCGCGAGGACCTGGGTCTTGCCGGTTCCCGCCGATGCGGACAGCCAGACATGAGCGCTGGGGTCACTCGCCGCCGCCTGCGCGCCCTTGAGACGGGGCAATGTGCGAAGCTCGCCGCTATTCACGACCATACCATTCATCGCGGCGCATCAGCTGGTCATACTCGGCATAGGGGGCGTATTCCGGCACGAGCTTGGCGGTGAAGGCGGCGCTGCCGGTCAGCCAGTTTCCCGCGACCTCGGTGAAATTGTGCGCCGCCGTCGCGGTGAATTCTGCGGTCGGGATCTTGTCGCGTTTGCCCTCGGGATCGACCGGACTCTCGACATAGCCAAACGCATCGCGCTTCTTGCCAAGCGACCAATATTCGAACGCACCCGCCTTGCCCGCGACATCGGCAAACCCGCCGCGCTCGGCGATCAGCCCCAGCAACCCCAGCTGCAGGCTATAGCCGGCGCGCACCGCGGTCGCCGAGGGCGGCTTGCCGGTCTTGTAGTCGATGATCGCCAGCTCGCCGCCGGGCAGCCGGTCGACACGGTCGTACCGTCCGCGCAGCGTCACCCCCGCAATCGCGATCTCGCCCTTGCCTTCCGCGCTGGCGACGACCCGGCCATCGACGGCCTGCGCCGCGATCGTACCCGCGATCCAGTCGATCGCCTCGAGCAGCCGCGGCTGCCAGAGCGCGCGCATCATCGGGTGTGTCCGCTCGTCGCGCAGCATCGCCTCGGCCCGCGGCCGCAATGCATCGATCGCGCAGGCGTCGTGCTTCCACCATTGTTCGAGAATGTCGTGGACCGCGGTGCCGCGCCACGCCGCGCTCGGATCCGCATCGACCGGGTCGAGCGGCATCAGTCCGAGCACCCGGCGCGCGTAGAAGGCATAGGGGTCGGCCTTCAACCGGTCGACCTCGGTCACCGAAATCAGCCTTGGCCGCAGCGCGGCGATCGGCGACGGTGCCGGACGGTCGGAGGGCCGGTGCGCCCGCGGATCGTCGAGATCGCGTGTCCACGCCTCCAGCGCCTCGGCGCGCTCGAACCTGTCCCCCGCAAGTGCCTGCAACCGCAGCCAAAGTCGCGACGCCAACGCCGGCGATTTGGCGTCGCGGCGCGCACGTGTGACGATCGCCCGCGGCGCGCCGAGCGCCTGAGCGAAATCATGCGCCGACGTCCCTACCTGCCGCTCGAGGCCCGGCAGCCCTAGCTCGGCGCGTATCCGCGGCGCGAGCCACGGATCTGGCGCGGGACGACCCGGCCACATGCCTTCGTTCAGCCCGCCCAGAACCATCAGGTCTGCGGTCTGCAATCGCGCCTCGAGCAGGCCGTAGATCGCCAGACGCGGATGCGCGCCCTGCAATGGCCGCACCGCAACCTCGTCGAGCAAGTTCCGCAAGAGCTGCGCAAGTTCGCCCGGATCGACGAGTGGCGGACCAGCATCGGCTTCGATTTCGAGATCCGCAAGGCATTGCGCTGCGGCACGCCCTGCGGGGCCGGCCCAGAGTTCATCGCCGCACAGCGCCGCGGCCGTCTCGCGAACGATCGCCAGCAACGGGCCGAGCGGCTGGGCGCCGCGTTCGAAAACCGTGGCGATCGGCGTGAGCAGCGCTTGCGCCTCGGGCCACCAGCGCTTCGCCGTTCCGGCACGCAGATGCGCATCGACAGCATCGAGCCCCGCGGCGGGCCGCGGTCCGCGCAACGCGCGATCGAGCGCGCGAACGCCGTCGAGCCACGCCAGCCGGGTATCGCCACTGCGGACCAGCGGGTGCTTCAGCAACGCCAGCAACGCGAGCGGCGCGAAACGCTGTGCCGCAGCCTCGACCAGCGCGAGGATGAGGGTCCCGGGCGGGAGGATCGACAAGGGCCGGCCCGCGCTGTCGTCGATCAGGATCTGCCAGCGCCCAAGATGCGCCGCGACACGCCGCGCCAGAGCGCGATCGGGCGTAACGAGCGCGGCTGTCCGTCCCGGCTCCTCCAGCACGCCGCGCAAGGCCAGCGCGATCGCCTGCGCCTCTTCGGCGGGCGTTGCCAGTTCGGCGACCGTCACCCCCTTCAGGCGGCGATCCTCTGCCCCCAGCCGGGTCCACTTTCCCGTGAAGTCGGCGGGGGCCAGTGCATTGGCGATAGCGCGGCTTCGGGTCGTGTCGGCGTCATGGCCACCGCCCTCGCGCCAGGTCGCAACCTCGGCGCGCCCGACGCCCATGCGTTCGAGCAGGAGCTTTAGATGAAATTGCGGATGCGTTTCGATCGACCGCCGCGTCAGCCCGGTATCCGGGTTTCGCGGGTGGGGTCCCAGCGCATCCCACTCCTCGTCGGGCAGGTGCAGATCGAGATCCGCGAACACCACCATGCCGCCTGGCAGGTCTGCGACGCAACGCAGGCGCGCGCGACCGACGGCGCGGAGTCGGTGACGCCCGCAGCGCAGACCAGCCCGGCCGGCGGCGTCGCACGCCACCGCACCACCAATCTGTCGAGCAGCGCGGCGCGCCGAGTCGCCGCGTCGATCCGCCCCAGGCGGGCCAGCTCGCCCGGCCATCGCTGCAACACGACGTCGAACGTCGACAATGCGCGCTGCCAGTGTTCGGTCAGTTCGGGACCGAGTTCGATCTCGTGCAGGCGCGTCGGCGCGACCTCCTCGACGAGCAGCTGGTCGAGCGTCTTGGCGAGTTCGCCGGCAAGTCGGACCGCCTCGGCCGCATCGATCGGATGCCCCCCACGCCGGCGTTCTTCCGACACCAGCCGCGCAAGGATCATCCGCCGCTGATAGGGCGGCACTGCTGGCAGCGGCGGATCGACATCGTCCGCAGGATCGAGCGCCGCGCCGACCGCTTCGCCCAGCCCAGTGTCGCCCAGCGCGATCATCCGCGGCAACACCAGCCCCCCGCCGCTCGCCCGCACGAACGCATCGGTCACCGCCCGGATCGCGCGGTTGTTCGGCAACAGGATCAGCGCGCGGGCGAGCGCCAGCGGATCCTGCCCTGCCCGCCGGAGCAAACCCGCGACCAGCGCGTCGGCAAAGGCGCGATGGGCGGGGATGGTGTAGAGGGTTGGCCCCGTCCGTTCAGCCACCGGCCAGGATCGCCTCGGTCTTCGGAATTGCGCCGGGCGTGCCAACGTCGAACCACAGGCCCTGATGGACCTGGCCAAATGCACGACCCGCGGCGATCGCACGGTCCCAGAACAGGTTCGTCGAAAACGGTCCCTCGGGCCAATCCGCGATGACGCGCGGGTGGAGAATCTGGATGCCCGTAAAGGCGAAGGGTGCGACCCGCCCCGGCTTGCGTCGTCCGGTGATCCGCCCGTCCGCTGCCAGATGGAAGTCGCCGGGACCGCCATGATTGTGCGCGCGGGCGAGCGGAACCATCAGCAGCAGCGCATCCATCGTCGCATCGTCCCAGCGCGACGCAAGCAGGCGGATCGCGTCGACCGGTCCGTCAATCCAGAGATTGTCGCTGTTGACCACCAGAACCGGCGCATCGCCGAGCAGGGTACGTGCCTGAACCAGCCCGCCGCCCGTCTCCATCAACCGGCGACGCTCGTCCGAAATCACGACCTCGATATCGGGGTAACGATCGGTGACATGCGCCTGCAACGTATCCGCCAGATAGTGAACATTGACCACCGCGCGGGCGATCCCGGCACGCTGCAGCCGATCGAAGACATGGTCGATCAGCGCCTTGCCGGCCACTTCGACCAGCGGCTTGGGGCGCGTCGCGGTCAACGGCCGCATCCGTTTGCCGAGCCCGGCCGCCATCACCATCGCCGTCTCGGGCACCGTCCCGCGCGGGATCGGACGGATCATCCGCTGGCCGCTCATGCCGCCAACGCCAGCGGGTCGCCGCGCAATGCTGCCGGCACATTGGCATCGAACCAGGCCGCGACCGGTGCCATCACCGGCTGGGCCAGGTCACGCTCGAGATACGTCCAGACCCGGGGACACAAGGTCGGGTAGCGCAGCTTGCCGTCGCGCTTCCACAGCCGCGTGAAGATGCCGAGGATCTTGGCGTTCCGCTGCGCGCCGAGCACGTGATAGGCGTCGAGAAACTCGTCACCGACGCCCGTCGCTTCGCGGTAGCGCGCGAGCATCGCTGCCTCGACCACCGGATCGACGTCGCGGCGGGCATCCTGCAACAGCGACACGAGGTCATAGGCCGGGTGCCCGGCGAGCGCATCCTGGAAGTCGAGCAGGCCGAGCGCTCCGTCCGGCGCGAGCAGCATCAGGTTCTCCGCATGATAATCGCGCAGGACGGTGACGGGGTCGGTCGCGATCCCGTGATCGAACACGGCGTCCCATGCCGCATCCCAGCCCGCCCGGTCCGGGACGATCCCGAGGGCCGGGCAATACCAGTCGACGAACAGCGCGGCCTCGCGCGCCAGGACGGCACGATCATAGGGTGCGAATGGTCCGGCCGGGTGCGAGTGAAGACGGCCGAGCAGGTCGATCGCGGGCGCGTAGAGCGCCATGCCCTTGTCGGACGATGCGTCGATCGCCTCGCGCAACCGATCATCGCCGAAATCCTCGATCAGCACGAGCCCCTGCGTCAGGTCGCTCGCGAGGATCGCAGGCGCCCGGAACGTCCGCTCGACCAGCCACTGTGCGACCGCGATGAACGGGCGCGGGTCTTCATGTGGCGGCGGCGCGTCCATCAGGATCGCGTGGCGTGTCCCGGCGACGACGCGGAAATAGCGACGGAACGAGGCATCCCCCGCAACCGGCAGGAGCGTCGCCCCCGCCCAGCCATGCGCGTCGAGAAATGCGGCGGCGCCCGCCGGGGGTGTCATATCGGCCATCGCCGCGTCCAACCCTCCGGCACTCCGGCTGTCAAGCCGCGCGTGCCGTCCGGTTCGATCGTGAGGTCGAGCCGAAGCGCGTCCGGCCAATAGTCCGGCCCCGCCCGCTCTGGCCATTCGACGATCAGAACGGAATCATAACGCGCGTCGTCAAGCGCGAGCTCGACGATCTCGTCCGGATCGTCGATCCGGTACAGATCGACGTGGAGCACCGGCAGACGCACCTCGGGTGGTGCATAGGGCTGGACGATCGCGAAACTCGGCGATGGCGCCTCGCCGACCAGACCGAGCGCGGCCAGCAGCCCGCGTGCCAGGCTCGTCTTCCCCGCGCCGAGCGTCCCCGTCAGCGCAATCACGTCACCCGCCTTGACGTGCGCTGCCAGTTTCGCGCCGAACGCCTCGGTCGCGGCGGGATCCTCTAACCGCAGCACGGTCATGCGACCGAACCCGGGCAGCGTGCGTGTCCCTTCAAAGCGATGATCATCTCCGCGGTAGTTCGACCGTGATCAGCGTGCCGTTTCCGGGTTCGGATACGAGATCGATCGTGCCGTTATGCGCCTCGACGAACTGCTTGGCGAGCGGCAGGCCGAGCCCCAGCGCACGATCGCCGATCGTCTTGGATTCGGCGAACCGGTCGAACGCATGCGCGACGCCTTCCGCGCTCATCCCCGCGCCGTCATCCGACACGACGATCCGCGCATGCGTTGCATTGCCGTCGGCGTGCAGGAGAATCCGCCCCCCCTCGGGCGTACCGGCGACCGCGTGACGCAGCAGATGCTCGACGATCTCACGCAGTCGCTTGGGATCGCCGCAGATACGCCCGGTCGAGCGCCCGATCTCGATCGCGAAGTCCAGCTTGCGACGCCGCGCGGTCGCCTGGATCGAGCCTGCCGCGGCGCGGGCGACCACCGCCAGCTCGACATCGGTGCGCACCATCTCGGTGCTCTCGCTCTCGGTCCGGGTCAGGTCGAGCACGTCGTCGACCAGCAGCCCGAGCCGCTCGACCGATTCGAGAATGGCCTCGAGATACCCCCCGGCCTGTTCGCTCATCGGCCCGGCATAGCCACCGTGCAGCATCTCGGCGAAACCACTGATCGACGTCAGCGGCGTCTTGAGCTCATAGCTCATGTTCGCGACGAACGCCGTCTTCACCTTGTCCGCCGCCTCGAGCGCGTTCGCGCGTTCGCGCAAGGCCTGCTCCGCACGCCGGCTGTCGGTGATGTCGAGCATCGTGAACAGCGCGTTGCCGTCGGGCAGCGGGACGCCCGCGAATTCGAAATGCCGGCCGTCGGCAAAGGCCACGCGGCCCCCGCGCTGCTGCCGTCCGGCGGTCGCCGATCGCACGAGATCGGGGATCAGCGCCGACCGGTTGGGCGTCATCAACTTGCCCGCGGCCGCATCGGCAAAGACGTCGACACGCGGATGACCCGCAAGGAATTCCTCTTCGAGGCCCCACAGCACCCTGAATCGGTTATTCCACAATTGCAGCCGGCCGTCGGCGGCGAACACGCCGAGCGCCTCGAACAGGTTGTCGAAGGTGGCGGTACGGACGCGCAGCAGCGTGTCGCGCGCGCTGGCGAGCTGGACATGCTCGGTGCGGTCCTCGAAGATCAGCAACAGCCCGCCATCGGGCAAGGGCTGGGCGACAACGCGCAAATGCGTACCGCCGCGCAGGTGCCAGATCTCCTCGCTCGCGCCGCCGTTCGGCATGGTCCCGGTCTGCATGAACCATGCGCGACGCTCGGCCTTCCATGCCGGAAAGTCGCGGACCTCCGGGAGCCTGTCCGCTTCGCGCATCCGTTCGAGCACGCGGTCGAATTCGGGACGGTCGGCGAGCCACTCCGCCCGCATCGCGAACATGCGCCGGAACGGCTGGTTGCAGAAGACCAGGCCGCGGTCGCCACCGAACTGCGCGACCCCCGCCGACAACCGGTCGAGCATCGCCCGCTGCGCCTCGGCAAAGCGCTTGGCGCCCGAGCGCGCCTGCTCGAGATCCTCGATGTCGATCGCAAAGCCCGCCACCCCGCCGGTCGCAGCGGCACGCATAGATCTGGAGCGACCGACGGGCCCCGTCGATCGTCGCGGGCAGGACCTGCTGGTGCGGCCGCCCCTGCTCGCGCGCGGCGGCGGCACCGCG
>NZ_JRVI01000002.1:0-17156 GCF_000783375.1 Sphingomonas sp. Ant20 | reverse complement strand
CTGCGCGGCGCGATTGGCGGCGCTGGTGGCGGCGGCATCGGCGCGGTCGGCGGGGGCGGACTGTGCGCCGCATGCCGTGGCGGCAAAGCTGCTGGCTGTCAGCGCCAGCGTGAGCAGGGTCTTGCGCATCGCGTATCTCCGGTCGGACGGGGCTGATCCCCATCGAATGTCCCGGTTATGACGGTCGGCTGTCGCGACGCTTTGTCAGGTGACGGATAAACTGTCGCAATCTGTATCGTGCACGTCACATCCGCGCGCGGCCGACCTGACGTGGCGGTCAGGCGAAGATCGCGACGCTCTGCATCTGTTCGGCGATCGGCAGGCCTTCCGCGTTCCAGATCGCCATCGACTGGCTCGAACTGCCGTCGCGGACATAGTCGGTCGTCGCGCGCAGCAGCCACCAGCCATCGCGTGTCACTGGTTGCGGGCCGAGGATGTTGAGCAGCCAGGTCATCGAGCTGAGCGGTGCCGGCCCGCCGAGCAGCTTGAGCGCGGAGGGTGGAAGGCAGTCCGCGACCGCGATCAGTTCGACCATCGGATCGAGCCCGTCGCGCTCCGCCAGCCGGACCCAGCGCAGCCATTCGGCGGGGCCGACGCTGTCGTCGCGGCGGTCGAGCAGATCGAAATTGCGCGAGAAGGCGACCGCGCTGTGTCCGCGATAGGTCGCGGTGTCGGCGTCGGGTACCGCGAAGGCGGGCGCGGTGCCGGTGTGGTGGTCGACGCGCGAGGCGATCGGCCCCATGAAGACGAAGGTCGCGCGCAGCCCGAGCCCCGCCGCGCTCTCGACGTCCGCCTGGACGAACGCGGCATTGCGGCCGCGTCGCAATCGAGTTGCGCGGATCGTTATGTCGCCCGAGAGCGGGCCGATGAACGCGACCTGCGCCGAGCGGAGCGGTGGCAGATCGGTGTCCGACATTTGCGCCGCATGCAGCGCGAGCGCGGCCGAGAACCCGCCATAGGCGGTGCGGCCCTGCAGCCAATTGTCCGGCACGGTCCCGCGCCAGCCGCCCTCGATCGGCTGCAGCGCCTCGATCGCCTGTCGCAGACTGGTCATGCCGCCGTCCCCGTCAGGGAATCGCGCAGCTCGCGTTTGAGCACCTTGCCGATCGCGCTGCGGGGGAGTTCGCTCACCGGATG
This sequence comes from Sphingomonas sp. Ant20, assembly GCF_000783375.1. NCBI lineage: Bacteria > Pseudomonadati > Pseudomonadota > Alphaproteobacteria > Sphingomonadales > Sphingomonadaceae > Sphingomonas > Sphingomonas sp. Ant20. Next base: position 16,019 of record NZ_JRVI01000002.1, on the reverse strand, counting down.
GATGCCCGACAGGCGCTGGGTCTTGCCGAGCTGCGCGTTGGTCCACGCCAGGATTTCCGCCGGGTTCGCCGCTGGGGAGCGAGGGACGATGACAGCGACCGGCGTCTCGCCCCACGCCTCGGACGGCATGCCGATGACCGCGCAATCGGCGACGTCGGGATGCTGCCCAAGCACCGCCTCGAGGTCGGAGGGGTAGATGTTGAACCCGCCCGAGATGATCAGGTCCTTCTTGCGGTCCATCAAGATAAGAAAGCCGTCTTCGTCGAACCGACCGACATCGCCGTGGCGGATATAGCGGTTGCCCTCGGCATCATGCCACTCGGCGTCGCGCGTCGCGTCGCTACGGCCGTGATAGCCGTTCATCATCGCGGGCGAGCGGCCGACGACCTCGCCCATTTCACCCGGCGGTACCTCGACACCGTCATCGTCGATCAGGCGGATCTCGTGCCCCGGCATCGGCTGACCCACGCTATGCAACTTGGTCGGATGCGCGGTCGCGTTGAGCGCGCAGCTCGCTCCGCCTTCGGTCATGCCGTAGAACTCGACGAGCAGCCCCGGCCAGCGCGCGACCACGTCGGCCTTCAGCGCGGCGGAGAAGGGCGCGCTGGTACTCGTCTTGAAACGGAAGGCCGAGAGGTCGAATGCGTCGAAATCGGGGAGCGCCATGATCCGCTGATACTGGACCGGAACGAGCATCGTGTGCGTTGCGCGGTATCGCTCGGCGAGCGTCAGATAGCCGCGCGCGTCGAACTTGCCCATCAGCACGACGCTGCCGCCCCAGCCGAGCGTCGGCAGGATGCTGACGAGCGTGGTGTTCGAATAGAGCGGCGTCGCGATCATTGTGACCGCAGTGTCGAACCCCGCGGCGCTGTTGCGCGCGATATGCGCCCAGCGCATCGCATGGCTCTGGACGATCCCCTTGGGCGTGCCGGTCGTGCCCGACGAGTAGATGATGTTGAACGCATCGCCAGGCGCGATCGCCACGGGCGTGGGGTGTGCACCATCGGGCGCGAGCCAGCGCTCCAACAGCTTGGCGTCGCCGGACCCCTCGGGCGGCAGGTCGGCGTCCGACAGGAGCAGGATGCGCGCGGTGATGCGTTCGCCCGCCAGAGCCTGCGCCATGGCCTCGTCGAGAACGACGATCGGCGCGCCGCTGTCCGCGATCATTGCCGCGATCGCCGCTGGAGTCGCCGACGGCGCGATTGGCGTCGCGACACAGCCGGCCCGTACCGCGCCAAGGAAAACAGAAAGATAGCTGGTCGACGGCGCGGCGACGATCGCGATTGCCTGTCCCGCGGCGATGCCGTCGCGTTGCAGCGCCGCCGCGACGCGGTCCATCGTCCGGTCGAGCGTTGCATAGTCGATACTGCCCTGCGAATCCGCGATGGCGGTCGATGACCCGCGTTCCCGAGCGTGTGCGCGGATCAGATCCGGCAGGGTCGCGAAGTCGGTAGCGAGCAAATCGGAGGCGATCGTCATATCCGCGTGGCTAGGCGAAGTGCGCGTCGAATGCCATACGCGATATTCGAAAAGTCGACTCGCAAAAGGATCCGCCATGTTGTTCTACGACAGTGCCTCGCCGGCGCCCAACCCGCGCCGCGTCCGGATCTTCCTCGCCGAAAAGCAGGTGCGCATCCCGATGGTGCAGGTGTCGATACCCAAGGCGGAGCACAAGGCGGCGCCGTTCCTCGCGGTGAACCCCTATGGCCAGACGCCCGCGCTGGCGTTCGACGATGGTCGCGTGCTGACCGAGAGCGTCGCGATCTGTCGATATTTCGAGGCGCTGCATCCGGAGCCCCCGCTGTTCGGGCACGGCGCGCACAATATCGCCGAGGTGGACATGTGGACGCGGCGGGTCGAATTGCGACTGATGACGCCGCTGTCGCTGGTGTGGCAGCATACGCATCCCTGGACGGCGCGGATCGTGAAGCCGCAATATACCGAATTCGGCGAAACCCAGCGGCCGCGTGTCCGGTCGGGCATGGCCGAGTTCGACGCTGCGGTGGCGGGCATCGAATGGCTCGACGGGGTGCGCTATACCATTGCCGACATCGTCCTGCTGACGACGATCGATTTCGCTGCGTTCGTCGGCATTCCCATCCCGGACGAGCTGGGGCATCTCAGGGCCTGGCACGACCGTGCGTCGGCCCGTCCAAGCGCACAGGCCTAGCGCCGCTGGCGTCCCGGGTCCTGGCCCCGGCCTCGTGCTCCGGACCGGCCGGATGCGGGCGCAGGGCGGTCCGGCAGCGATCCCCGACTTTAGTCCGGCATCCGCGACGGCGCCCGAACTTCCCTTTGCATCCCCCGGCGAATCATGCCAATAGCTGCCCATACCTGATGTTCAGTTTCGGAAAGAGACGGACCTAGGGTGGTTGAGCCTTGAAGCACTCTCGCAGTGCTCGGTATCGACAGGCAGGCAGTCCATCAGGTCGCCGCCTTGACGAGTTTGGAGAGGGGATAAGGCGGAAGGACGGCAAGGCCGTACCTTCCGCCGTCCTTCCTGAAACCCCAGCATCAGCGAGCATTGTGCGACCGGGCCTGACGCCGCATGCGCTGTTCCGTTTTGCGTCATTTCTGGCGTCACCTGACTTCGGCGCTTGAAGGCCGGCGGCGGCTGGTATCCTTAGGGTCGGACCGCTGCGGCAAAGGCCCTCTCCCCGGGGCCACATTATCGCAAGATCGAAAAATGGTTCTGGCCGATCCGGAACTGGCGAAAGCCTTCTACATGACAGTATTGGCGGGGATTAGTAGCAATATGCTACGATTTTCCCGCTTGACGCGTAAGGCGTAGAAGAATCTATTCGATGATGCGGTACGGGCCAAAGTGCTTCGGCCGAACAGGGGAGAGTGATGTGGCCAAGCAGCGCTATTTCGTCGCGTCCGCGTTTTTCGTACTTGCATGGGCCCTTGCCGTTCCGGCGGCAGCGCAAATCGGGGGTGATCCACAACCATTGGGAACGACGGGAGCGGGGCAGGTCACAGCGAACCCCGCGCAGTCTGCCGCCGCCCAGTCAGAGAATGCCGACATCATCGTCACCGGCTCGCTGATCCGCGGGTCGTCCGAGGATGCCGCCGCACCCGTCGACGTGATTTCGGGCGATGAACTCGCGAAGCAGGGCGCGCCGACCGCGGTCGAACTGCTCAAAAACCTGCCGACCTCGAACGGCGTGACCGGCGACGCGAACCAGTTCGACAGCCGCAGTCAGGGCAATGAGGGCGTCGCGTCGGTCAATCTGCGCGGACTGGGGCCGCAACGTACGCTGGTGCTGCTCAACGGCAAGCGGCTGGTGCCGGTCGGCGGCGGTATTCCCATCGTCGACATCAACCTGATCCCCTCGGCCGCGATCGGTCGTGTCGAGGTGCTCAAGGACGGCGCCGCCGCCACCTATGGCTCGGACGCGATCGCGGGCGTGGTCAATTTCATCACACGGACCGACCAGCAGGGTTTCCTGGTGTCGGGCGACTACCGCTATATCGACGGGTCGAAGGGCGATTACGGCACGGCCATGAGCTATGGTCACAGCGGCAACGGCGTGCGGATGCTGGCGTCGTTTGGCTATCAGCATCGGTCGGAGCTCCGTACGACCGATCGGGACTTCACCATCCAGCCCTATGCCAACAATCCCCAGGGCGGCTGGACCGGCGGCGGCAACCCCGGCAACCTCGATTTCAACGCGACCGTCCCGTTTCTCGACCCGGTCAGCGGGCGTCTGTTCACCGGCTATGGCGCGAACGGCGCGTCGAACGGGGTAAATTTCGTTCGCGATCTGGGGTGTGAATCGCTCGGCGGATTCCGCAGTGTCGCGGGCTCGACCACACCGACGCGACCGCAGTCGGGACGATCGCGGTGCCGACCGATCGATGCTTCAACAATTACGGCCAGTTCGGCAATCTCGTCGAGCCGGAGGACCGGTATCAGGCCTATGCCGAGGTCGCGATCGACCTCACCAGTTCGCTGCAGTTCACCGCGACCGCGCTCTACGGATCGACCTCGACCCGGATCACGACGTCGCCGACCTATCTGCCGACGCTGCCGCCATCGGCGAATGCGGCGGGCGGCGGTGCGGGCTTCTTCCAGGTGCCGACCTATGCACCGGCACTGCGCGATTATTGCCAGGTTTATGGTGCGGCGGCGGGCTGCCTGACCGCGAACGGCACGCCGCTCGCGCCCGCGCTCGCCTTCCCCGTGCTCTTCCGTCCGGCACTGCTCGGTGGCAATCCGGTCATGCGGGGCGGGGACAATGACCGCGGATCGGCATTCTCCAAGCGCCAGTCGGAGGAAATGCGCTTTACCGCGGACCTGTCGTGGGAGGTCACCGATCGGATCAACCTGACCGCGAGCGGGACCTATTCGCAATATGTCCGCGAGAATGAGGGGACCGACACGTTCGGTGACCTGCTGCAGAACGCGATCGCGGGTTTTGGTGGCCCCAATTGCGCCTATGCGACCACCGCGTCGCGCGCCGGGCTGACCGCTGCGCAGATCGCTTCGCTTGCCGGAACGAATGGCTGCACTTTCTTCAACCCGTTCTCGACCGCGGTGGCGGCCAATCCGGTCACGGGTCAGGTGAACCCCAATTATGCCGGGTCGCGCGGCACCAACGGGCTCAGCACCGCGCCCGGTGCGGGGCTGGTCAACGACATTGCGACGGTCGACAATTTCTTCCGCACGACGCGCACCGTCTACAACACGCAATTGTTCGTCGGCGACCTCGTGCTCGGTGGGCGGACCGGGCTGCGACTGCCCGGTGGCGATGTCGGTTTTGCGATCGGCGGCCAGTATCGCCGCAATTATTATGCCGTGAACTATAATGCCGACAGCAACCTCGCGGTAAATCCCTGCCCGGGGACACCGCTCAATCCGCGTGCGACCTGTACGCCGCAGACGGGTGCGCTGGGCTTCCTCGGCACCAACCGGAACGCGTCCTCGGTGGGCGACGTGAAGGCGCTGTTCGCCGAGCTGCAGCTGCCGATCCTCGAGGCGATCAACGCCCAGCTGTCCGCGCGGTACGAGGATTATGGTGGCAATGTCGGGTCGACCTTCAATCCGCAGGGGCGGTTGCGCATCCAGGTGGCGCCGTGGCTGGCGTTGCGCGGCGGGGCCGGGACGACGTTCCGCGGACCGCCCGCGCAGCAGCTCGAAGGCAATCTGACTGCGCTGCAGATCATCGGCACCTCGTTCCGCGCGGTCGACATCAACGGGAATCCGGATCTCGAGCCTGAAAAGGCGACGACCTATAGCGGCGGCGTGATCCTCGACGCGGGCGGGTTCAATGCGAGCGTCGACTATTTCCGGTACGACTTGAAGGGGCCGATCGAGCAGGAGCCGACACAGGGCATCGTCAACGCATTGTTCGGTGCGAGCGGCGCGGCGAATTGCGGCAATGCCGCCTTTGCCGCTCTCCAGCAGCGCTTCACGTTCACCGGTGCGGGCTGCGGTGTCGGCAATGTCCAGCGGTTGCGCACCGTTTATGTCAACAGCGCCGATGTCACGACCTCGGGTCTCGACGTCCAGGCAAGCTTTCGCGGCGAGCTCGGGCTGGCGACCGTCACGGTGGGTGCGACCGGCACCTATGTCATCGACTACAAGACCAAGGACGTGACGGTCGAAGGGATCGTCGTGCAGCCCGCATTCGACGGTGTCGGCCTGCTCAACTACCAGACGACCGCCTATCCGGTGCCCGAAATCAAGGGCAACTGGTATGTGCAGGGTGATTACGATGTCGCCAGCCTGCGGGTGCAGTTCAACTATATCGATGGCTATACCGACCAACGCGGCGCCGCGATCTTCGGGCCGAACTTCGGTGCACTGGCCGGTGGATCGGTGACGGGCGGCAAGGAGATCGGTGCGTTCAAGACGATGGATGCCACGCTGAGGATCGCGTTGCCGACCGGATCGACGGTGTCGCTGTCCGCGCTCAACATCTTCGATCGCGCGCCGCCCTTCGCGCGGCTGGACCAGAATTACGATCCGTTCACCGCCTCGCCGCTCGGGTTCACCGCAAAACTCGGTTTGTCGCAAAAATTCTGATTGCTCTCGGCGCTGGCCTTGCTTTCAACGATTGGGTACGGTCCCAACAGGGTCGCAAGGCCAGCAACGATACGAGAGGATGACCATGGCGACAGCGTTGAAGACGCATTCCGACATCGCCGATTCCCTGGCCATGAAGCGCCGCGGCCTGACGCTCACCCTGCTCACGCTCACCTATTTCTTCAGCTATATGGATCGGCAGATCCTCGCGATCCTGCTCGAACGCATCAAGGCGGACCTTGTGCTGACCGACACGCAGCTTGGGTTGCTCTCGGGACTCGTGTTCGCGATCTTCTACGCCACGCTCGGCATCCCGGTCGCGCGACTGGCCGACCGGACGAGCCGCCGCAACATCATCGCGGTGAGCCTGACGATCTGGAGCGCGATGACCGCGATGTGCGGTCTGGCGCAAAACTTCACGCAACTCATGCTGTTCCGCATCGGCGTCGGGATTGGCGAGGCCGGGTCGAGCCCGCCCAGCCATTCGATCATCGCCGATCTCTATCCCCCCGAAAAGCGCGCGGGCGCGATGGCAGTCTATTCGCTCGGCGTGGTGCTGGGGGCGGGATTCGGGACGCTGATCGGCGGCGTCGTTGCGCACAGCTATGGCTGGCGGGTGGCGATGATGACCGTCGGACTGCCCGGTATCGCGCTGGCGGTGCTCGTCCGGCTGTTCATGGTCGAGCCGCGTCGCGGCCTGTCCGACGCTGGCCCGGTCGCCGCGCCGGCGCCGATGCCGAGCGTCGCGCAGGGCTTTGCCTCTATGTGGGCGAGCGCGCCCGCGCAGCATCTCGTCGTCGGCGTGACCCTGACCTCGATGATCGGGTATGCGCTGACGGGGTGGGGGCCGAGCTTCATGCAGCGTTCGCTCGGCATCTCGATGCTCGACGTGTCGCGCTACATCGCGCTGCCGGGTGCCTGTTCGGGGCAATCTCGGCGCTTGCCGGCGGCAAGATCGCCGATGTGCTCGCCAAGCGCCACGGCCTTCACGTGCAGAGCTGGGTCGTGCTCGTCATGAAGGGGCTGTCGCTGCCCTTCGCGCTGGCCTTCTACCTGATCGACGTGCCGGCCATCGCGATCGGCAGCTATTTCGTCTACCTGATCTTCGCCAATTCGTACCTGGGGCCGAGCTTCGCGCTCATCCAGCATCTCGCGCCGCTGAAGACCCGTGCGATGTGGGCGGCGATCACGTTGCTGGTCATCAACCTGGTCGGCCTCGGCCTCGGCCCGACGATGGTCGGCTGGCTGAGCGACCTGTTGAAGCCGACCTTTGGCGAGGAATCACTACGCTATGCGCTGGTGATCATCGTGATGATGACGCCCTGGGCGCTTTACCATTATTGGCGTGCGGGCGTGCTGCTCAAGCGCGCCGAGGATCAGGCCGCGCTCGCGGCGGCCTGAGACGTCGGGGGCGGGGAGCGGCGCGGCAGTCAGCCTGTGCCGGTCGCCGCCGCTCCTTTGCAGATCAATCGTCGAACAGGCCGTACATCAGCGTTGAGGCATACATTGCAACTGCACGCTCGCGCGGCATGGTCGACGCCCATTTGCGCATGTCGAAGGCGGCATTCTGGACCGCCATCAGCGCCTGTGCGGCGATCAGCGCATCGACCGCGCGGATCGAGCCCTCGCCGATCCCGTCCATCATCATTCCCGCATAGCGCCGTGCAATTCCGTTAGACCGCTCGACCATCGCGTCGCGGACGCTCGGCGGCAGGCCGCTGAGCGCGGTCGTGCGGAGCAGCGGACCGCGCTCGGCGAACTGGACGTCGAGCAGCGTCGCGACGGTGCTCGACAGCTTGTGCCAATAGCTACCGCCCTCGGCCTCACCGCGGCCCTGCGCATCGGCGATCGTGTCGAAGCTGCGGCGATAGCAGGCGATGACCAGATCGTCCTTCGCATCGAGATGGTGGTAGAAGCTGCCCTTGGTGACGTTCAGTTCGGACGCGATCTTCTGCACTGATGCGCCGCGATAGCCGAGTTCGTTGATAAGCCGCGTCGCCGCCAGCAGGAACGCCTCGCGCCCCGGTTCGGCATCGTCATGGCTGAGGTCGAGCAGCGTCGGTGCCCAGCGCGCACCCGGCCCGGCGATGCCGTGCGCGAACACGTCCATCAGCCGCGCCTCGACACGGGCATATTGGTCGGGCTCGTATCGCGTCAGCCAGATCGGCAGCCAGAAGGTATTTTCGAGCAGGACGTGGGCACGCGCGCTCTGCATGTCGGTCTGCGCGCGACCGGTCGACGGGCCCCAGAGGAGGCGGGTGCGGCGGAACACCTCGCGCCAGCCGTTCATCAGCCGGCTGCGGATCGGGTCTTCGGTGGCGCGCAGATCGGACAGGACCGCGAACGCCTTTTCCTCGCCGCGTTGAATCCGGCCGAGCCGCGCCATGTTGAGCGCGAGATAGCGGGCGACGCGGGCCTGCGGGGTCGGCTCGACCATCGCCTCGTCGAGCATCCGCAGCAGATAATCGAGCGTGTTCTCGAACGCGGCGGCGGCGAGGTCTTCCTTGCGCTTGAAGTAATAGGTAACGCTCGTCGTGTTGAGCCCGACGCGCCGCGCAACGTCCGCGAAGGTCATGCCCTTGGCGCTTTGCTCGTTGATCGCCTCTGCGGCTGCGGCGAGGATGGCGTCACGCTTGGCACGGAAGCGCTTCGTGCCCTGTTCGCCGTCTTCGATCGCCTCTGCCGGAACCTTCATCAAAATACCCTAACAGCTTCGATTTGAAGTTACAGTGCTTTTTAGGCGCTTTCGTGGCCGAGTGGAAAACCGGCTTTCGGCACGCTCCCGGATGCTTTACCGAATACGCGGTATGGTCTAATCGACCGCCAGACCGTGGACCGATGGAGAGCCCGCATGGATTTCAGCTTCAGCGACCGAGAGACCTATTTCCGAGATCGCGTGCGCGACTTCATCGACCAGAATATCCGCCCGCGTCAGGCCGATTACGACGCTCAGGCCCACCATGGCGAGCGCTGGAAGGTGATTCCGGTGATCGAGGAGATGAAGGAAAAGGCCAAGGCCGCGGGGCTGTGGAATTTCTTCATGCCCCCCCATTCCGGGCAGACCCACGTCGATGACAGCTTCGTGTTCGAGGGGACGCAGCTGACCAATCTTGAATATGCGTTATGCGCTGAGGAGATGGGCAAGGTCAGCTGGGCGAGCGAATGTTTCAACTGCTCGGCGCCCGATACAGGCAATATGGAGGTATTCCATCGCTATGGAACCCGCGAGCAGAAGGAGGCGTGGCTCGGCCCGCTGATGCGCGGCGAGGTCAGGTCCGCCTTTTTGATGACCGAGCCTGCGGTGGCGTCGTCGGATGCGACCAATATCGAGACGTCGATGGTCCGCGACGGCGATCACTACGTGATCAACGGGACGAAATGGTGGTCGTCGGGGGTCGGCGATCCGCGCTGCAAGATCGCGATCGTCATGGGCAAGACGAGCTTCGAGGGATCGCGGCATCAGCAGCAGAGCCAGATCCTGGTGCCGATGGACACGCCCGGCGTGACGATCAAGCGGATGCTGTCCGTCTATGGCTATGACCACGCGCCGCACGGGCATGGCGAGGTCGTGCTCGAGAATGTCCGCGTGCCGGTCGAGAACGTGCTGCTGGGCGAAGGACGCGGGTTCGAGATCGCGCAGGGGCGGCTCGGGCCGGGCCGCATCCACCATTGCATGCGGACGATCGGCGTCGCGGAGACCGCGATCGAGGCGATGGCGAAGCGGCTACTGAGCCGTGTCGCGTTCGGCAAGCGGATCGCCGACTTCTCGGTCTGGGAGGAGCGGATCGCGACCGCGCGGATCGATATCGAGATGACGCGGCTGCTCTGCCTCAAGGCCGCGGACATGATGGACAAGGCCGGCAACAAATCCGCGCAGATCGAGATCTCGATGATCAAGGTCGCCGCGCCGAACATGGCGCTGAGGATCCTCGACGATGCGATCCAGGCGCATGGTGGTGGTGGCGTGTCGGACGATTTCCGGCTCGCGCACGACTGGGCGGCAATGCGAACGCTGCGCTTCGCCGATGGTCCCGACGAGGTCCACAACCGGTCGATCGCGCGTAACGAATTCGGCAAATACGGGGACTTTCGCAAAGGCGGCGTGTCGAGCGGGGATGTCGGGGTGAGCCGCTGACCCTGTCCCGTTCGTCCTGAGCGCAGTCGAAGGACATGCCCCGAACGAGCCAGTCCTTCGACTTCGCTCAGGACGAACGGCATTTTTGATTGCGCGCCCGCCAAATCTGGAGCCAGACCACCCATGAAAGCCGCAGTCCTTTTCGAAGCCAACACCCCGCTCAGCATCGAGGACGTCACCGTCTCGAAGCCGGGTCCGCGCGAGGTGTTGATCCGTACCGTCGCGGTCGGGGTGTGTCGCTCCGACCTGCACTTCGTCGACGGCGCCTATCCGCATGCGATGCCGACCATTCCGGGGCACGAGGCGTGCGGCGTCGTCGAGGCGGTCGGTGACGAGGTCGCCATGGTCAAGGTTGGCGACCATGTCGTCACCTGCCTCTCGGCGTTTTGCGGCCACTGTGAGTTCTGCGTGACCGGTCGCATGGCGCTCTGCGTCGACAGCTCGGTGCGGCGTCCGAAGGGCGCGCCGCCGCGGCTGATGCTGGGTGACCGGCCGATCGCGCAGATGCTGAACCTGAGCGCCTATGCCGAGATGATGCTGGTGCACGAACATGCCTGCGTCGCGATCGACCGCGACATGCCGATGGACCGTGCGGCGCTGCTCGGCTGTGCGATCACGACCGGGGCGGGCGCGGTGTTCAACACGACCGACGTGACGCCGGGCGAGACGGTGTGCGTGGTCGGGTGCGGCGGGATCGGGCTGGCGGCAGTGAACGCGGCGAAGATCGCGGGCGCGGGCAAGATCATCGCGCTCGATCCGGTGCCGGAGAAGCGCGCGATGGCGGAGAAGCTTGGCGCCACGCACAGCTTCGACGCGCTGTCGGAGACCGCCGCGGACGAGGTTGTCGCGCTGACCAGGGGCGGCGTCCACCATGCGATCGAGGCGGTCGGCCGGACGCAGTCGGCGGCGACCGCGGTCAAGGTGCTGCGGCGCGGCGGGACAGCGACGATCCTGGGGATGATGCCGCTCGGCGAGAAGGTCGGGCTGTCGGCGATGGACCTGCTGTCGGGCAAGCGCCTGCAGGGCGGGTTCATGGGGTCGAACCGGTTTCCGGTCGACATCCCGCGGCTCGTCGATTTCTACATGCGCGGGCTGCTCGATCTCGACACGATCATCGCGGACCGCATGCCGCTCGAACGGATCAACGACGCGTTCGACGAATTGCGCCGCGGCGACACGACGCGCAGCGTGATCACCTTCGCATGAGCAGCGACGCAGCCAGCACGATGGTCGGTACGATCCCGGTCGGCGAGCGGGACCGGCTCGATCTCGACCGTTTGACGGCATGGATGACGGAGTCGGTCGAAGGCTTTGCCGGGCCGCTGCGCTACGCCAAGTTCGCCGGCGGCCAGTCGAACCCGACCTATCGGCTCGACACGCCGGCGCGCGCCTATGTCCTGCGCCGCAAGCCGTTCGGGCCGATCCTGCCCTCGGCGCATGCGGTCGAGCGCGAATATGCGGTGATCGCCGGGCTTCATCCGACGGGCTTTCCCGTTCCCCGGCCGTACGGGCTGTGCGAGGATCCCGACGTCATCGGCGCGCCATTCTATGTCATGGAAATGGTCGAGGGTCGGACCATCTGGGACGGCGCGATGCCGGGTGCGACGCCCGCCGAACGCCGCGCGCATTATGACGCGATGATCGACGCGCTCGCCGCGCTTCACAACACCGATTATGCGGCGGCGGGGCTCGCATCCTATGGCAAGCCCGGCAATTATTTTGAGCGGCAGGTGGGGCGCTGGACCAAGCAATATCGCGCGGCGGAGACCGAGCGGATGGAGTCGGTCGAGCGGCTGATCGACTGGTTGCCACGGACCTTGCCCGACCAGACGCGGACGTCGATCGTCCACGGTGACTATCGCATCGACAACATGATCTTCGCCCATGCGACGGACGGCGCGGGCGCGAAGGTCATCGCGGTGCTCGACTGGGAGCTGTCGACGCTCGGCGATCCGCTCGCCGACTTTTCCTACATGCTGATGAGCTGGGTGACCGAGCCCGAAGGCCGGTCGGGGGTGCTCGGCCTGACCGGTCCGGAGACCGGGATTCCGACGATCGAGCAGGTCGTCGCGCGCTATTGCGCTGCGACCGGGCGGGACGGCGTCCCCGATCTGAACTGGTATTTCGCCTATAACCTCTTCCGGCTCACCGGGATCGTCCAGGGGATCAAGAAGCGGATCATCGACGGCACCGCGTCGAGCGCACAGGCCGAAGCGACGGTCGCCAAGGTCCACGCGCTGGCGGATGCGGCATGGGGCTTTGCGGTGAAGGCGGGCGCGTGACGCACGTCCCGCAGGCAGAAGGGGAGAGGCAGGGCATGACGCAGTTCGACCTGAGCGGGAAGGTCGCGATCATCACCGGATCGTCGCGCGGGATCGGCAAGGCGAGTGCCGTCGAGCTGGCGGCACATGGCGCAAGAGTGGTGATCTCCAGCCGGAAACAGGAGGCGTGCGATGCCGTCGCGGCGGAGATCAACGCGCGCTACGGCGAGGGCCGCGCGATTGCGGTCGCGGCGAACATCGCCGACAAGGCGGCGCTCCAGCATCTCGTCGACACGACCCGCAGCGCGTTCGGCCGTATCGACGTGCTGGTCTGCAACGCCGCCTCCAACCCCTATTACGGACCCCAGGCGGGGATCGGCGACGACCAGTTCCGCAAGATCCTCGACAACAACATCGTCTCCAACCACTGGCTGATCCAGATGGTCGCCCCCGGCATGACGGAGCAGCGGGACGGCAGCATCATCATCATCTCCTCGATCGGCGGGCTTCGCGGATCGCCGGTCATCGGCGCCTATTGCATCAGCAAGGCCGCCGACATGCAGCTCGCTCGCAATCTCGCAGTCGAGTTCGGCCCGTCGGGTGTCCGCGTGAACTGCATCGCACCCGGACTGATCCGCACCGATTTCGCGCGCGTGCTGTGGGAGGATCCCGAGCGGATCGCGGCGGCGAACACCCGCGTGCCGCTGCGACGCATCGGCGAACCCGAGGAAATCGCGGGCGCGGTGGTGTTTCTCGCCGCATCCGCGAGCCGTTTCATGACCGGGCAGACGCTGGTCATCGACGGCGGCGTCACGATCTAAAGGGGAGGGCATCATGCGGTTCGAGAACAGGTCGATCATCGTCACCGGCGCAGGGTCAGGTATCGGCCGCGCGGCGGCATTGCTGTTCGCGGCGGAGGGCGGGCATGTCGTCGTCGCGGACCGTACCGAGGGTGCGGACGAGACCGCGCATCTGATCAGCCAGGCCGGCGGCATCGCCACCCCGATCCGCGTCGACGCGGGGGAGGAGGAGGACGTGATCCGCATGGTCGCGCTCGCCTGCGATACCTATGGCGGGCTCGACGTGCTGTTCGCCAATGCCGGCATCTCGGGCGGCATGGCCAATCTCTTCGACACCGACGTCGTGCTGATCACCGAAGTGCTGCGGGTCAATCTGATCGGTCCGTTCCTCGCCATCAAGCACGCGGCACCACGGATCGTCGCGCGCGCGGCCGAGACGGGCAGGGGCGGCGCGATCGTCTTGACCGCGAGCGTCGCCGGGTTACGGTCGGGCGCAGGGTCGCCGGCCTATTCCGCGTCCAAGGCGGGGGTGATCAATCTGGCCGCGGTGTCGGCGCAGCAGCTGTCGGGTGCGAACGTCCGCGTCAATGCGATCTGCCCCGGGCTGACCGAAACCGGGATGACCAAGCCGGTGTTCGACTATGCGCGCGAGGCCAACAAGATGGACCGCGTCGGTCGTCTCAACCCGCTCCACCGCGGCGCGCAGCCCGAGGAGCTTGCCCGGGTCGCGGTGTTCCTCGCCTCCGATGACGCAAGCTACGTCAATGGTCAGGCGATCGTTGTGGATGGCGGATTGTCGTCGAGCCATCCGGTGACGCGACAGGATTACGGCAAGACCGCAGCCTGAGGCGGTCCGCTCAGGCAGCTGAGAGATGCAGGTCGGCGAAACCGGTGAAATAGCCGCGTAGCGTCGGATCCTCGATCGGCGCGATCAGGGCCGCGATCGTGGCGGCGGGCGACGTCGCGCCACCACCAGGCACCGCGCCGCTGGCAAATCCCATCGACCAGCTACCGAAGCTGCGCTCGGTGATCGTCTGTTTCGCGAGCTGCACCATCGCGAAATGCCGGTCGTCGCGCTGGATGCGATCGAAGGTGCGCGACACGGCGAGATCATCGCCTTCGAGCACCTGGAGAAACCTGTTGCCGCCAGCGATGAGCAGACCGGTCACGCCCGCGGCGGCATTGTTGCGACGCGAGACCCGCAGAATCTCGTCGATGACCGGCTGTGTCACACGGCCACGCGAGGTGCTGATATAGAGAAGGCGCTGCATGCCGATGATCCCGGAGAATGATCGCGCGGGACTAATCGGAATTTACGAAGACCGGGTTAACCCGCGTAAACCACAGCTATTTTCGCATCCGGATCAGCCCCTCCTGCGCGACGCTCGCGACCAGCCGTCCGTCGCGGGAGAAGATCTTGCCGCGGTTGAAGCCGCGCGCATGACCCGACCAGGGGGCATCGCAGGCATAGAGCAGCCAGTCGTCCGCGCGGAAATCCTCGTGCAGCCAGAGCGAATGATCGAGGCTGGCGGTCTGCAGACCCGGCGTGATCCAGTTGATCCCGTGCGGCAGCAGCGCGGTTCCCAGCAACGCCATGTCCGAGGCATAGGACAGGACCGCGCGGTGCATCGCGGGATCATCGCCGATCGGCGCCACGATCCGAAACCAGTTGGCATGGTTCGGTGCCTGCGCGGGCGGATCGATCCAGCTGCGCGGGTTGACCGGGCGGACCTCGATCGGGCGCCAGCGCAGCATGTGTGCACGAAACTTCTCGGGAATGCCGTCGATATTCTCCAGCCGCAGGTCACGATCGGAGCGCAGCTCCTCGGGCGGCGCGACGTCGGGCATCGCGTCCTGATGGTGAAGACCATCCTCGGGGGTCTGAAACGACGCCGCCATGTTGAGGATCGGCTGGCCCTTCTGCATCGCGATGACGCGACGCGTCGCAAAACTGCGGCCCTCGAAATCGCGGACGACGCGGTAGACGATCGGGTAATCCTCGTTACCCGGCCGCATGAAATAGGCGTGAAGCGAATGCGCGGCCTTGGGCGCCTCGGTCGAGCGCTGCGCGGCCTGGAGTGCCTGCGCGATCACCTGCCCGCCGAACACGCGGCCGACGCCGCCGGGCTGGCGCTTGCCGACATAGAGGTCGGTGTCGACCTCGTCGATCTCGAGCAGGTCGACGAGGCCCTGGGCGAGCGCTTCGGGGGACGTATTGGCAGTATCGGGGGTCATATAGTCTTCACCTTGTTCCCCGGCGCAGGCCGGGGCCCAGTCGGGGAGGTCGCAGTAACGGAGTGCAGTGGCAGACCGCAAGCGCTGCCCAACTGGGCCCCGGCCTTCGCCGGGGAACGGAAGCGTCAATAGCCCGCGGCGATGGCCAGCCTGTCGGCATGGAAGTTGGCGTCGCCGAACAGCTCGGCCAGCACGCGCGCGCGCTTCATGTAGAAACCGATGTCATATTCGTCGGTCATGCCGATGCCACCGTGCATCTGCACGCTTTCCTGCACGCTGAGCGTCGTCGCTAGCGCGGTCATCGCCTTGGCGACCGAGACGGCCTCGTCGGCCTTGTCGTCGCCCGTGTCGAGCAGCTGCTGCGCCTTCAGGACCGCGGCGCGCGCGACCTCCATCTCCGAATAGAGATGCGCGGCGCGGTGCTGGAGCGCCTGGAAGCTGCCGATCAGCGTGCCGAACTGCTTGCGCTGTTTCATATAGCCGATCGTCATGTCCATCGCGCCGCCGCCGACGCCGAGCAGCTCGGCGGACGCGCCGGTGCGGCCCGCGCGGAGCAG
>NZ_JRVI01000199.1:0-27208 GCF_000783375.1 Sphingomonas sp. Ant20 | reverse complement strand
GGAAGCTGGACCTATCGCCGCGATCCGCGCGGATCGGTGGCGAGTTTCGGAGCGCAGGCGGCGCTGCCCGCACTGACACTCCAGTGCGATACCGGCACGCGGCAAATCCATCTGTCGCGCACCGCCGCGGCCGCCACGCCGATGACGATCCGCACGTCGAGCGTCACGCGCGCGCTGTCGGTCCAGCCCGGCAGCACGCCCGGCACCGTGACGGCGACGCTGCCGGCCAGCGATCCGCTGCTCGAGGCGATGGGGTTCAGCCGCGGTCGGTTCGTGATCGACCAGGAGGGTCAGCCCGCTCTCGTCATCCCCTCATGGGCGGAGATCGAACGCGTGACCGAGGATTGTCGCGGGTAAGGGCGGGCATATGCCCAGCGTGCCGCACAGCCTTTGAGGATTGCGCGAAATCTTCTGCAAAACAAGACTTGTATCAACAGGGCACCCGGCACACATTGCGGTTGCGGTCAGGCTTGGCCGCGTTGTTTCAACAAGCGAAAGGAGGTGATCCGATGTCTCATGGTTCAGCAGTGAGTTCGGTTCGGTTCGTTCGGGGGACGCGCTACTGATATCCGACGGCATGTGCGGGAGGTATCGCCCTCCAATCAACGCGCATGGCACAGGATGAGGTGGTACGCATGGTCCTCCGGGCTGGAGCTCTCCGGCCGCTGACCATGTCAGGAGGTTGTCGGGTCGTCGTGAGACGCCCCGGCAACCTCTTTTCATTTCTGGGTGGTTTTGTTTGGAGGATGCGGACGTTGCCCCGCATCCTTAAGAGAACGGTGCTCCCCCAACCCACACCGTCATCCTGACGAAAGTCAGGATCCAGAGCCACGCAGGTTGCCCCTAATTACCCTGGATCCTGACTTTCGTCAGGATGACGGGACGGGCGACGGCTAGCCGCCCTAGCGCATGCGCCGGTTACAGAAACGCCTTGGCCCGGTTGAGCACGAGGCTGCACATCTTCGTCTTCACCTGTCCGCCGAGATTGTCGAGCGACAGCCCCTGACCGTTCGGCGCCTGAAGCTCCCCCGCCTGTCCCGCTGCAAAGCCAGGCGACGTCCGCACGCCCTGCCGCCCGGTCAACCGCTGCAGGATCGACTGCGCGCCTGCCGCCTGGCCCGTCGCAGGGGACTGCGTCCGGGTCTGGGGCGCCGTTTGCCGCCCCGTTAACGCGCCTAGTGCGCCGCCCTGACCGAGCAGGTTGTTCTTGAGGCAATAGCCTAGCAGACCTGCTGCATTGCCAGCCCCGATCGAACCGATGCTCGACGCGCCACCGCCAAGCAGGCCACCCAGTCCGCCGCCGAGCCCGCCAAGACTGTCACCCAAGCTACCGAGGCCCCCGCTGGACGTACGCGGCGCGGGCGCGGGTGCCCCGCTCTGGGCAACGGCGCTCGTCGTCATCAATGTTGCGACCGCGATCGCGACGACGGGGTTGGCGGGCTTGAACATACGAAACTCCTCTGGTTCGCAAGCTCAACGGAAGGGCTGCCCTCCCCGTTCCACGTCATCAGGACGAACGGTCACGCCGGCGCGAGCAGCCCCTCCCGCGCGATCTTCTCGCGCCAGACGAGCGGCGCCAGCTGGTGGACGTTCTCGCCCGCCGAATCGACCGCGACCGTCACCGGGAAATCGGCGACCTCGAATTCGTAGATCGCTTCCATACCCAGATCCTCGAAGCCGACGACCTTCGATCCCTTGATCGCGCGCGCTACCAGATAGGCCGCACCGCCGACCGCCATCAGATAGGCCGACTTGGCCTCGGCGATTGCCTTGGTCGCATCGCCGCCGCGCTCGGCCTTGCCGACCATCGCGAGCAGGCCCTGGTCGAGCATCATGCGCGTGAACTTGTCCATCCGCGTCGCGGTAGTGGGGCCCGCGGGCCCGACCACCTCGTCGCCGACCGGATCGACCGGCCCGACATAATAGATCACGCGACCACGGAAATCGACGGGCAGCTCCTCGCCCCTGGCCAGCATGTCGGCGATCCGCTTGTGCGCGGCGTCGCGCCCGGTCAGCATCTTGCCGTTCAGCAGCAGCCGGTCGCCATGCTTCCACGTCTGCACGACCTCGGGAGTCAGCGTGTCGAGGTCGACCCGGATCGCGGCCTTGTCGGGCGTCCAGTTGACGTCAGGCCATTCCTCGAGCTTCGGTGCCTCCAGATACACCGGCCCCGACCCGTCGAGCACGAAATGCGCATGGCGCGTGGCGGCGCAGTTCGGGATCATCGCGACCGGCTTCGACGCGGCATGCGTCGGCCAGTCGAAAATCTTGACGTCGAGGATGGTGGAGAGCCCGCCCAGCCCTTGCGCGCCGATGCCGAGCGCGTTGACCTTGTCGTAGATCTCGATCCGCAGCGCCTCGATGTCGTTCTTCGGACCGCGTTCCTTCAGCTGCGCCATGTCGATCGCGCCCATCAGCGACTGCTTGGCGAGGATCATCGACTTTTCCGCGGTGCCGCCGATGCCGATGCCGAGCATCCCCGGCGGGCACCAGCCCGCGCCCATCTGCGGGATCATCTCGAGCACCCAGTCGACGATCGAATCGCTCGGGTTCATCATCTTGAACTTCGACTTGTTCTCACTGCCGCCGCCCTTGGCAGCGACGTCGATCGAGACGGTGTTGCCGGGCACCATCTCGACATGCATCACGCTGGGCGTGTTGTCCTTGGTGTTGCGGCGCGTGAAGGCGGGATCGGCGAGGATCGAGGCGCGCAGCTTGTTCTCGGGGTTGAGATACGCCTTGCGGACGCCTTCATCGATCACCTCCTGCAAGGAGCGGGTCGAATCGAGACGGCAGTCCTGGCCCCATTTCACGAAGATCGTGACGATGCCGGTATCCTGGCAGATCGGGCGGTGGCCTTCTGCGCACATCCGGCTGTTCGTCAGGATCTGCGCGATCGCATCCTTGGCGGCGGGGCTCTGCTCGGCTTCGTACGCGACGCCCAGCGCACGGATGTAGTCCATCGGATGGTAGTAGCTGATGAACTGGAGCGCGTCGGCGACGCTTTCGATCAGGTCGGCTTCGGTGATGACGGTCATGCAGCGCCTTTACGGATACGGGTTTGCAGGCGTCTTAGCGGCGATCGGGTGATTTATGAAGATAGGGTCGGTCGGGGGATCGCCGCGCGACCCGCCACGCGTCCGCGCCTGCACGAGATCCGACGTGTAAGGTTCTCCAAACAAAAGGGGCTGGAGTGGACACATCACCACTCCAGCCCCTCAGGCTGTGATTACGTGCAGCAGTCTTACATCGGCGGCGTCAGGCCATCCTTGCCGACCGCGACGGACCTCGCCCCCGACGCGCCGGCCAAGGTGATCGCGAACAGCTTCTGGCCCTTTGCAAGGACCGATCGCTCGGCCGGCTCGAACCGGACGATCGGCGTGCCGACGGGCACGACGACCTGCGCCTTGCCGCCCTTGTACGAGATGCTGAGCTTGGTTTCGCCGGGCTTGCCCGCCCCGCCGGTCACCGTGCCGTTGGTCATCCCGCTCTGCTGATCGACCGTGCCATTGGTCATCGCGGTCTGCCCGTCGACGGTGCCGTTGGTCATCGCGCTCTGCCCATCGGCCGCGCCGCCGCCGGCAGCCGCGACCACGCCGGGAACGTCCCAGGGATAATGGCCCTCGCCGGTCCCGCGCATCGCCTCGGGGAAGATGACGAGCTCGACCGCGCGCAGTGCGTCATCGGGACCGGTCGTGGCCGTGCCGATGAAGTCCCCGTCCTTCAGCGTCGACAGATCGGACTTCACCACCCAGGCGACCTTGGTCTTTGCATCGAGCGGCACGCTGACCGACTTGCCGTCATAGGTCTGGACGGTCAGCGCGTCGGCGCCGACCGCGGTGATCACGCCGCGAACGCGGGTAACGTCGGACGCTGCGCTTGCCGCCGCGCTGGTATTGACGGTGGCAGTGTTGGTGCCGGTCGATGTCGTGTCGCCACAGCCGCCGAGGACCGCGATCACGCCGCTCAACAGCATCAGTTTTTTTTTTGGTCACCATCGCATTGGATCCTTCGAATATCATGGCGCGCGGTGCCATGACGGCATCGGCGAACGGTGTGCGGCCGGCCACAAAGACATGGTCGGTTCGGTTCAACGCCGTAAACGAGCAACCGGGCGCATCCCGCCGACCCGATGCTCGGAGACGCGAGATATCGGCGCGACTTCGACTATCCCGGCGACAGCGCCATACGTAGAGGGTGACGATGCAGGATCTACGAAACATCGTCATTCTGACGGGCGCGGGCATCTCCGCCGAAAGCGGCATCGCGACGTTCCGCGGCCCGGGCGGCCTATGGGAAGGTCACCGGGTCGAGGATGGATGTCTTTTTCTAACGGTTCTATAACCGGCCTCGAAAGAGGTGTTCCATGCGTGTCATTCCCTACCTGCGTTGGTCGAGCGAGAAGCAAACATCGGGCTCGACGATCCCCCGCCAGACCGGAACCATCACCCGCTATGCGGCGGAAAAGGGGTGGACGCTGCCACCGGAAAATGAGTGGCTACGCGACGAAGGCGTGTCAGGATTCAAGGGTCACAATCTCGCACCAACGGGTGAGTTGGGGAAGTTTACCGACAAGATTTGTCGCGAAGGTGGACGCGATATCATTCTGCTCGTCGAGCAACTTGACCGCCTATCGCGAAAGTCTCCCGGAGAAGTCCTTGAATGGTTCTTCAAGGTCACCAACGCGGGTCTAACGGTAGTCCTATGCGACAATAAGATGATCGTAGACCAAGCGTCGATGCGGAACCAAGGGGACCAGCTACGCGCGCTCTTGGACGATTCCGAACGCGCCAACACCGAAATGACCCGCAAGGTAGTCCTGCTGCAACAAGCTTGGGCATCGATCCGTGATGGTATGAATGTCTATGTTGAGCGCCCCGGAACCGCCATAGGGGTGGACTATCTGGCGAGCGTATCAACCCCGATCGACACCGGAATTGATATCACGGTCAAGACGCGCCGCTCTACCGATACCTATGAGCTATCGACGCTCGCGGTAGGGTTCACACCAATCGTTGGTGACTTTCTTCAAGAGAAGACTTTGTTGGGTCGCGTCGCTCGCAAGGTTCACACTTCCTCGACATGTCCGGCGTGGTTGTCGCTTTCGCCATGCCGTAGGTTCTTCGAACCCATCCCCGACAAGGTTGCAGTCGTGCAACGCATCTTCGAGCTTTACGCCAGCGGTGTAGCCAAGGTCGCTATCACGCGCATCTTGAACGGCGACGGTGTGCCGCCCTTCCGTGGTGGCGATGGCTGGGGACCGTCGAGCGTGAAAGCGTTGATCGATAGTCGCGCGGTCATCGGGGAATATCAGCACAAGTCGAGGGCGCAGGATCGCACCTTTGGTGACCCGATCCCTGATTACTTCCCTCAAATTATTTCGAACGAACTTTGGCAAGCTGCGCACGCGCCAAGATCGGGTCACAATCGCGAAGGTCGCGGGCGATCGATCCTCGTGCGAAACTTGTTTGCGGATATCGCTGTCTGTCAGCACTGCAACGCAAAGATGTATTTTCAGCGCAAGCCCCGCAAGAAAACCGGAGTGGATGACGCATACCTACAATGCAGCAATTATTTCATGAACAAGACCAACGTCGATGGTTTGCCTCGATGTGAAGAAAAGATGATGTGGCACTACCGCCCTATCTTAAAGACACTGCTCGACAAGCTGCTATCATCGGCACTCGATGACCAGCATTTTAGCAACGATGCCGAGATAGCCGCTCTTAATTCGCTCATTGCTGACCATCGCCGGGTCATAGAAGACTTTGGAACGCAACTCGATAACATGGCTGAAAACATGGCGGGTAGTTTGAGTGAGCGCCTACGGCGTCGCTTCGATGCGCTTGAGAAAGAGGAAGCGGACGCGAAAGCCGCGTTGGTCGAACTCGAAAAAGAGATGGAAATTGCACGCGGCAAGGTGGACCCGGCAATTCATGTCAAACGCGTGGCGGCAATCCGGGCTGAAATCGATCAAGACAATGATGATGGTCTTAAGGCGCGCATCACGATCAAGAATGCGCTTAACGGTCTGATAGCGAAGATGCGGTTCGATGCAGATTTGGGGTTCGTGAACATCGACCTCATTGCATCGCAGCGCTATTTTGCGATCGAATTTACCGGTGAACCCGGACCAGATATCGATTTGAAAGGTCGCGAGCCAACCGATGCCGAAAAACCGTTCTTGGATGCCTACAGGCGTCGCAGAGCCAAGGCTTAACACAGGACGGAGAATCGCCATCAGTCGACCCGACGCGATTGATCACGCTCTCGTTAGACTTTGGGGTGACTCACTTTTGCGGCGACCTGATTGTTAGACGCAATCACTTTAACTCTCGATCTTGGTAACATTCGAAGCCACTGCGTGTTTCAGCGCAGTTGGGGTCCTCCTGCCCCCCTTCAACCTTCGTTTGCGATAACTCGATAGCTTTTAGACCGACAAACAGCGCGGCAAGGACAGCCAAAGCGAAGGCAAGGTTTATTAAGATCGACTTCCACGATCCCCCTGCCCTACGCATGGCAATCGCGGCAAGGATCACCAAGCCGACACACATAGACGAAAGTAATAAGAACACCCGGTATCCCCGCAAAAGGTCGAATTCCACGGCTGTCTAAATACCATCATGAAATGGTATGACGAAGCACAGAGACTTGTAGGGACCCGCGAAATTGTAGGCCCCCGCCATAACCCGACGATCCTCGCGTGGGCAAAGACTCTTGGCGCAAAAATGCTGGGTATCAGCATTACCGACGACGAGACCCCGTGGTGCGGCCTGTTCGTGGCACACTGCATGACGCAGGCGGACATCGCGCCTCCCAAGATAGCCGTCCGGGCAAGCTCGTGGCAGGATTGGGGATCGAACTTGCGCGCCGATCGCCTCTCACCCGGCGCTGTGCTGGTGTTCAAGCGTCCGGGTGGCGGTCATGTCGGGCTCTACGCTGGTGAGGATGCGACCACCTACCATGTCCTTGGCGGCAACCAGTCCAACATGGTCTCCATCACCCGCATAGCCAAGGATCGCTGTCTCGCGCGTCGCTGGCCCACTGGCGTCCCGGTGATCGATGGCCCAGTCTGGGTAGACACCAAAGGGTCGATCTCGAAAAACGAGGACTAATACCGATCTACCCTAGTGATCCCTTATCGTATTTGCAGCCTCACATTTCGATGCCGAAGCATGCCCGTATCGCAACGGTCGCCTTGCCGCATAAGGTGACGCCGAGGCCAATTGCACAGTGAACTGATCCATGCTGTAACCACGAGATAGCGAGTGTGGGCACACCACAGTCCACGGGGGGTGGTATGTCAAAATCGGTGCGAATGGTTGCGTTAGCGTGTTGTCTTACACTGGGGGCATGCGGTCCAAGCACGATAGATGAGACATCAAATCCTTCTGCGGAGTTGAACGACACTGCGGTGATAGAGCCGGTATCGTCAGCGACAGCGGAGCAAACTTTGGCCTTTTTAAAACAAGGCGATGCGCATGCCTGTAGCACCCAAGCGGTAAAGGACACGCTGACATCAATGTCCTTCCCCGAACAACCCGACAATTTGCGGGCAAGTGACTGGCAAGAATACACCTCAAAAGTCACCGTAGATTTATCGATGATTACCTTGTCGGGTATTAATAAAGATTCGTCCTCGGTTGAATGCAACGCACATGCTACAGTCGAAGGCGGCTTACCTCGCGAAATAGATGTTTCCTACACGGTAAGCCCTGATCTCAATGATGATACAAATTATGTTGTTCGCGCCGGTATTGGGCCGCTCCAACAGTCCGTGAATCACGCTGTAACAAATGCAATCAGGCCGCTGCTCGAACAAATTGCACGAGACGAAGCGGAAGAAGCTCGCGTGCAAGCCGAAGAAGTAGATTCCGATAATTTAACATCCAGTGATGCGGTCCTAAACATGTGACGGCAGCGAACCGTATTGCTGAACCGGCCTTCATCTCACTCATGGCAAACGCCGCGAGCTACCGATCACAAAGGAAGCGTAAGCTGCTCGCTATTGGCATCAGGTCGATACAGAGCCCCGTAGAGATGCTCTGCCACTTCGCGGCGCGCCTCATTCCTTAATCGCTCTTGAGGCACTGTGAGGGCCACCAGCGCCCATCCGGGGGCATCAGCGATGGCATCCGCGATAGCGCTTGGCGTGATCATCATTAGTCGTGTCTCCGTCCTGCCCAATCATTTAGAACAGAACGGGAACACGGATCAAGAGGCTATGGTTCCTCACAGCCAATAGGAATACGAATGGAAGCCAAGCTCGATTTCGTAAGTGAGCACGATAAGCCCTTGGGTCCCTTGCTGACGGCCAACCTCAAAGGCGCGACTACCGCCACCACCTGCGCCATACCCGCCACCATTGCCGCCAACGCCCGAACCGGACGATGAACCACCGCCACCGCCCGGACCTGCGGTCTCACCTGTTAAGGTCGAAATCCAGATGGTGTCTTGTGAGCCGTCTGCCCCTCGAAAGTAGACAGCGGACGCGGTTCCATTACCGCCACCGCCACCGCCCCCATCAACGCCAACACCAGCCGCCGATGTCGGGCTTACTGCTGCTGCACCGCCACCATATCCAAATCGGTTGTTGCCGCCCGTATAGCCCTGTGAGTCACCACCACCATTGGCACCACCGCCACCCCCGCCACCGACAAGGACATTACCACCCGGTCCATTAGGACCAGCCGCGCCACCGCCACCAAGGCGTCCCGCGACACTATAGCCGCCACCAAATCCGCCATCGCCCGCAAGATACGCGCCACCGGCATTCGTCCCGCCACCGTTGGTGTTGATGCCACTATAAGCCGCCACCAACTGCGCATTGCCAAAGTATGTTATGGTTCGAGCGGCATTGAATGCCACTACACCGGAAACATAATACTCAAGGACATCGCCGGGATTGACCGGGAACGATTGAAGATATGCAAAACCACCGCCCGATCCGCCTTTCGAGGTCGATGAGTTAGTTCCGTTATTACCGTTTGCGCCCGCCCCCAGAATATCAACACGAAGGTTCGTGACACCGGCTGGCACGATCCAATTCGATATTTGATTAGGCGTACTAAGAAATTCGACGACCTTGGTCACAGGCGGACCACCAACGAACCTTGAAGCCCGGTAAAGGTGTTGTCTGCCGCGCCCATGTAGAATGACAGACGGTCATTGATCGCAAGGCTTGCAGATGCGATCGAGAGCACGCCTGTCGTTGCACCCGCCGCAAACGAAACCGTTCCGGCATTCGCTCCATTACGCTTGATCGTGACAACCACGGAAGCTGTCGGAGCGGTGTCTACAATGAACGAACTTGCGCTGACATCGATCTGACCGGCTTGCGAAACTCTACCGCTACCGATCAACGCACTGGCTGGCGGCTTACCACTGACAACGATTTCGAGACTGCGGACATAACTATCTTTCGACAGCTTTGACGAAACATCCGACAGGGACGCTGCGTCGATATTTGAACGCGCTACTGTTCGTTCTGTTACCGTGAGAGCCTGCGCGGCATCCACCCGAACACGACGACCAAGCGCCGTGGTCATCGTCATCGCAAATTCTGGATCGTTGTTTAGAGCCGCTGCCACCTCGTTGAACGCGTTGAGCGCTTCGGGAGCAAGGCTTCGAATTTCGGTGACAGAGGCGGTAAGCGCGTCAACGCGCGTCCCGATCGAGTTGAGAACAGCCGGGTCACTATCGATACCGCGTTCACCCTGTGGTCCCGTAGGACCCTGTGCCCCCTGTGGTCCGGTAAGACCCTGAACACCCGGTGGTCCGGTATAACCCTGCTCGCCGGGTTCACCGCGCTCGCCCTGCGGTCCCGTAGCGCCTTGTGGCCCTGCAACGCCCTGCGAGCCTCGTGGACCAGCGACGCCCTGCGGCCCCGTAGCGCCCTGCGGTCCGCGCTCGCCCTGTGGACCAGCGATACCAGCCTCACCCTTCGCCCCCTGCGGACCAGACGCCCCCGGTGTGGAGAGGGGAACGCCGCTCACAACGAGAGTTGTAGCAATGGGCGTACTGACCAGAATGAGACCATCGTTCATGACGGTGCCCCCTTGTAACCGGTGCGCCGAATAGAACCTGCGCCAATAACGGACGGTAGATCGCCAGATTCATCTACGATCGCGTAGGCACTGGCGATTGTCGGGATGTTTTCGACTTCCTCCCGCGTGAGGATGAGACGCATCGACAGCAAGTCGACATTATCGCCCATCAAACGCTTGCGCAGCTTCGCTGCGGGAATCTCGAAGTAGATTACCCCATGGGAGATATCGAGTTGAGTGCCTTCAACGACGCGTTGAATAAGTGCGGTGTATCCACTGCGCCCGTGTATTTCGATAATATTCATATCGGTATTTATTCAGCTACATGAAACTGCTACCG
The DNA here is from genome assembly GCF_000783375.1 of Sphingomonas sp. Ant20. Lineage (NCBI taxonomy): Bacteria > Pseudomonadati > Pseudomonadota > Alphaproteobacteria > Sphingomonadales > Sphingomonadaceae > Sphingomonas > Sphingomonas sp. Ant20. Next base: position 16,822 of record NZ_JRVI01000199.1, on the reverse strand, counting down.
AACATACCGATAGGCTTACTCCGTTGGACGCGCCAAAGACATGCCTGCGATATTCTTCAACCATGGCAAGGTCGCGGTCACAAGACCGGATACAGCCTGCGCAGGCCAATCATCCGCATTGTAGTGCTTCTTCATAGCGACAAGAGCCGCTTCAACTTCGATGAACGCATCAGAGTTGATAAGATCAACCAGCGGCTTCATATATTCGACACGCTGTGCGCGGTCCGCTTCCATTCGAGCAAGATCATCAGCGGCAACCATGCGGCGAGCTTCGGCAATTTCTTCCGGGGTAGGTGTGTTAGTGTTTTCCATGTGGATATTTATCTATCCACATTAATATGTGAGGTATCGGTCGAGCCTTATTGCTCGACCGATATGATGCCCAAACCCTGCGAAAGATTCGTTGCCATGATATTTCGCCCGACGACTTGAGCGAAGTATGAAGATGACGAACCACCTGTGTTGTCGGTGTAGGTAATCGAACCGCCGATGCCATCGTTCATATACCCCGGCTCATACTGCCCAGCGCCCGGACTACAACTATGCGAACCGTTGAAGGTCTGTTCCGACAGGAGCGTTCCCGATGCGTTAGTCCCTCGATACAGACGGACCGTGGCATAAGGCGTGTAATGCGTCGGGCACTGGTTGATAACTTGTGACGACGACGAAGCGGAATAACTCACAGTCACAACACGCGACTTACCGTTCGATCCGAAGTTGCCTGTGGTGACATTTGTATCAAGTGCCTGCGATGTAGTCTGAACAGCATTCTTCAGCACACCAGCCGACAGCGAGCCACCAAAGTATGCGCTACCGTTGGTTTTTAGATAATACTGCGCATTAGCTTCGGAACATGACGAAATCGCCATGTTAGGTCCAAACCATTCGATGAATTGGTTCGCAGTTCCGAACCCGGTTCCCTGAACCTTCATGTAAGCACCGTTAGTGCTGACAATCCGACCCGCGCCCATGTAAAGATCGCCAGCGATCGTGACATTGCCATTCTGCACCGACAAGGTTGGGGAAAGAACGCCACCAGCCGAATTGATCAAACGGATTTGCGAGGCGGCAAGATCGATGTTCGAGCTACCGGTCTGGCCATCAGCGCGAAGCGAGACAATGGCGCGACCGTCGCCAGCAATGGCTTCCGTTTGCATCCAAGCCGCATTCTTGCCGTTCAACACCGCGATGGCACCAGACTGCGTAGATACGCGTGCATTAATATCCGCAACCTTACCGGACTGCGTTTCAGCCTGTGTAGCTCGACGAACGCCGACCCTGTGCCAAGTGATACGCTTCTCGTTACGCGCGCCAAAACCTGCCCACTGCGTCATCAAATAGATCATGCATGAACTGGTATTAGGGGGGAAGCGTGAACATCTGCGTGAAACGGTAGCGTGATCCAACTACACCATTGCCAGTAGGAGCATCTGGCGAGACATCGGAACCAATAGCGGCAAAGCTGTTATAGCAATCGTTGGTGATTGAGCCGTAAGCATCAAAGCCACGGAACAAGACACCCGCGCCGGGGAACGATCCACCGTCGAGCGTGACTTCTGCATCGACGATATAAGTGCCAGACTTCAAGCTTGTGAAGCCATCGTCTGTGGCCAAGGTTGCCTGTAAGCCCGTCTCGGTGGCATTCGCGGCGGCATACTGTTGGAAGCCATAGCGCCCAACGATACCGGGTAATTTTGCGTTCGATGCATCACCCCAATTCGTCCAGTAGGACGGGATTGCCTGACCATCAGGCCACACCGAGAAAGTCGAACCCTTGTTAGCGAGACCCGACCCGACCGACGCGGATACCGTTGCGCTCGTTGTTGCAAGCGCTGCCTGCGTTGTCGCAACAGCCGCTTGCGAGCTTGCTACACCAGCCTGCGCAATTGCCGTGTCTCGTGCCGATTTCGATTCATCTCGATAGCCCGCCGATTGGTCGCGGTAGGTTGCCGAAAGATTAGCAGAATTCTGCGCGCTCGACGATTGAGCGGCAGCGGTTGCCGCCGATGCGTCGCGATCCCTGCCTGCGTCTCTGCCGCCTTCTCGCTCGTGACATCTTCAAGATACAGGTAGTTAATTTCCTGCGTCCCCGCCACCGGCTGCGGTGAAGGATAATTCAGATATGCGATTAGCTGAACATAGACGGTGCCAGTGACGAAGAAACCAGCATGACCGTAGACGGGTGCTGTTCCGGATTCGCCTGTAATATCATTCACAGCGGGTTGGACACTACCCGGCGGCATCGTTGGCCCTTGGGCACCCCAAGTGAATTGGGGCATGTAGATATTGCCAAGGAAGTTCATGTTATTGTCGAGACAAGTGATACCGACATACACCGTTGCCGGGTTTGGCCCATGGTTCACAAGCATACTTGATAGGCGATACTTGCGGGTGGTATCTACCCGGATAGGCTTCGCCGATGACATCGAGCCATAGCTGTTGACAGCTTGGAAGCCCGGACCACGATAGTAATTGGGTGCCCAGACCATGTTTGAGGTTGCCGACCAACCTTCCGGACCGGTCTCAAAGCTTCCATTTGGTGTTAGTCCACGAGTAGCGGAAAACGCAGCCGTGAGCTTCGAGGAAAGCGCCGCCGCCGATGCGTGGGCACCCGCTGTTGCCGCCGATCCAGATGCAGCGGAAGCCGATCCAGATGCAGCACCGTTTGCCGCCTGCGCATCGAGCTTGGATTGATTTGCCGCCGCCGCGCTCTGCCCCGCTGCATCCGCTTTTGTAGATGCTGTGGAAGCCGAAACTACCGAAGCTGCTGCGCTACCCGCCGATGCCACTTCACTTGTGATGTCGTCGAGGCTGAAGTCTGCAAGCTTGAACTGTTCCGTTCCAACAGCGCAAATGAAGCGCGCCAGACCACGCATCCGAACCGCACCTCTTTCGATAAGGTAGCTATCAGCAACTTCATAAGTGTGTGACTCGTAGCCGTTTTCTGCTCCCCATCCTTTTCCACCACTGACAAGCGACACCTGTTTGCCCGGTGTTTCGACAGGGACACCATCGGCTCTCATGCCAATGAAGTAAATGAAGCCCGTAACGGTGTAATTGCCCGCTGCGAAAAGAACCTGCCAACGCATCGTAAGACGCCGTGTGCGACCTTCAACCAAGGCGACTGAACCACGAGGTGCAATATCGAGTTGACCGGGCGAACCGGTGCCCGCCATTGTGACGGTCGACGCACCTTTATCGAAGGTGTAATTTGCGCCAAAGTATGACGGGCGCGTTTCAGCACCGCCGTAATCTACGGACCAAAAATCACCACCCTGCGTGAAGCTCGATGGAATCGTGCTTATCGCTGCCGACAGTGCCGCTGCGCTGCTCGTTGCAGACAATGTGGCGTTGCTTGATGCCGTGTTAGCCGACCCCTTCGCGTTGTTCTCGCTGGTCGCTGCATTGCTGGCGCTAACGGAAGCTTCACCAGCCTTCGTCAGAGCGTTAGCCGCACTCGTGTTCGCTGCCGACGCGCTCTGTCCTGCGCTATCGGACTTCGTTGCAGCGATCGAAGCCGATCCTGCTGCCGCTACCGCGCTATCGTTAGCCGCAAGCTTGCTGTCGACATCTTCAAGATAGACCGATGCGACTTCGGTAGGCGTTCCACTGGCGCGAAACATGGCCCGCATGAACGCGGTATTTGCGGGCCATTTGACCGATCCACCTCGACCATCGCTGCTGATTACCGCACTAATTTCTACCCAGCCTGCCGCTACCGTTGTAGATGCGAGTTGGTTCGCCAATAGCGTGTTGTCCGCCAAAAGCTGTCCTTCGGCGTTCCAGTAAGTGATATAAAGGCTGTGCCCGTTTGGCTGCGGGCCATCTAGGACAAGACGAAAACGCACGGACGCTCGATACCGCTTCGACGGTTCAATGCGCGTTGGCTCAACCGGGTGAACATGAATTCCCGAGTTAAGACGCAACACAGAATTGGTGTAGCTGAAATCACCAATTGAGGTCGCAGGTAGGCGCGTTGTCGGGTAGAAATTGTTGTAATCGTTGTATGACCAGAGCGATGGTGCCGCACCGGGCGAGCGGTTGGCGTTTGCAACATTGGCTGCACCATCGGCGGCTGCGCGAGAGCTTACACCAGCCTGCAAGGTAGCGGTCGATGCACTCTGCCCCGCGCTATTGCTGCTCGTTGCGGCATTGCTTGCGCTTACCGATGCTTCGCCAGCCTTGGTGGTGGCAATCTGCGCCTTGCCGTCAGCTATCGTGGCGCTCTGCCCCGATGCATCAGCTTTCTGTGTGGCGATCGTAGCCTGCCCACTCGCGGTGGTGGCAAAGCCGCCAGCATCAGTGGCCGATACAGCCGCCGCGATGGCTTTCGCTCGCGCATCGTCCTTTGCAAGGTTTGCAGCATCGCGTGCCGCCTGCGACTGGTCCTTGGCAATTTTGGCGTTGTCTTCGCTAATCTTCGCCGCATTCTGCGACGCCAATGCGGCATCGCGCGCGGCACTCGCACTAACGGTGTCGCCAAAGGTTTCTTGAAGATCGCTTATATCGACCAGAATGTCCTTCACCGGAATGATCTGGCCAGCGTTATTCTTCAGCGCGTCTACCGCTGTCTGTGCATTACCCTTCGCGTCGTCAATGTCCTCAAGGACATCAGGAACCGGCTTATCACCAACGTTGTCCACTCGGGTGCACCGACTGTCGCGCCGTCTTCCGGTTTACCCGGACCGTCTACGATCGTCTGCCAATCGACCTTCATGTCACCAGCCGTCGCGCCAAGAATTAGGCGTTCGCCAATGACATTGAGGTTCGTGCGATAGCTTACCGCAACTTCATACGCGGTTCCGGTGGTGACCGATGTTAGCTCGACACGGTTGGTGGTGCGCGGATACTCACCCCCGTTCAACCATTCCGACGATCCAAGTGGACGATACTCGAAGATGACCGTAGCCGCGTTGGGATCGTCCGCAGCGCCGGTAACGACGATCGCCGGGAGCGTGACCGTATCGTTCTTGATCGCCGTCGCAGTGATTGCCCAAGCGGTCGAGGCAGGCGCTTCGGGATTGGAGGGATCGTAACCGTCGAGCTTCGGTGACGGTGGCGCAACCTGTGTCTGACCAAGCGCATAGGCGTGCTTGGCGTCCGTCTCGCTCTTGAGCGTCAGGGTCACGGACAAGTCAGAAGGATTGAACTCGCGTCCCGCCACTGTGCACTTGGTCGAGCTTGCCGCGATTTGTGGCACATTGACCATGATCGCATCGCCAACGCGAGCCGCGATCAAACGCATCTTGGCGTTGACGGTGAATGTCAAAAACTCGCGCGAGTTAACAAGCTCATAGGCGGCAAGTTGATGCGCCTGCTTTGCCTGCTGAACCAACGGGAATTCGATTTCTACGGTCTTGGTTTCACCACCGTCTTCCGCAACATAGGTAGCGGCTGAAAGACGCTCGCCGGAAATAATTTCCCAATTCTGCGATTCTTCACGGTAACGCGGAATGATGGTGTTCTGTCGATCGCGCCACGATGTGGTAGAGCTAATCTCAACTTCGCCAATGATGTCTTCTTTGGTGAGCGTTAGGACCGCAGTCTTTGGGGCATTCACTGAACAGGCGATCTGCGCCCCGCGTGCGACCGGAACACCCGAGCCGCATGTGAGAAGCGATGCCAAAACAGAATACTTGTCATCACTGGTCGAGACGACACCGCCGACCTTCCAGCCGTTCGCATCAGCGACATTCGCGCCGTTGACGAAGGACGCTACATCAACTTCGCTCCAACGCGCACCAATGCCGTAGACACGCTTGCCATTCTCATAGCGGCCAAGCGTCCATTGCAGAGCCGCGAGGTAAGGGTTCTCATTGAAGGTCCAAGTTGCAGGCTGGTCCACGCGCTGCGCACCAGAGCCGCCCGGATAGGTCGAGTCTTTGCGGGGATCGTAGAGCTTGACGCCGTTAAGCGTCCAAAGGCTCGCAGGCAGACCTTGGGGGAATGCGTCTGTCTCATACTCAAAGCTCGTGATCGCATGGGCAAGGCCAGACATTGAACCAGCCGGGATCGGATACCCGGTAAGGCTCGCGGGCGTGGTATTCGCAGGGGCATTACCCGGCACCCAACGCTGGCGCAGTTTGCCCTTGTAGAGCTTCGATTTTCCCGAATAGCCACCGACATTGATACAGGTCGCAAGCATTGAGCTTGGACTGAAATTGAAGCCGATTGGATAATCACCGGCACGATAACTTTCGATGCCCTGAATAGGACCGCCAGCCGACAAGACGGTAACGATGCCGTAGAAGGCGTTCTTTTTGCCCCAAGTGCCACGCCATGTGATGTAACCACCCGATGCGGTGCGACCGAAAGCAATCGGTACGGGCGCTTGTGGATCAAGTTTTTGCTGTAGCTGTTGCCCCGCACTTTCGGGCTTTGGCGTCTTTCTCGCGAGATAGGCGACCGCCATCAAAGCGACGCCCGTAATCGTTAGGACCGCCGTCCAAGTGATCGCCAGACCAGCAACGACAAAGGCGGTGCCAAGGCCAACGGCTGTAGCAACGGAACCGGCTGCGAGGAACGCACCAGCGATGAGAGGGAGTGCCGCAGGCATTAGCCAACCCTCCAAGCGACAGTGCAAACCGAAACGGGACCAGCGCGCACAATCGCGGCTTCGTCACCAGCGGCGGCAAAGCCTACAATCTTGTCGGTGCCAACATGAACGCCAAGCGCAGTCCACTCTTTGCCTTCGCTTCCGCCGGGAAAGCCGACGACATCGCCAGTGAGCGCACTCGCTGGTGCGATGCGTTCGAACCCGAGCTTATCGAGAAAGTCTTCCATCGAAGACGCGCCAAGCTTCCGCATGACACGCTTCGCGCCAAGTTCGGTTGTGTAGTTACCGGCATCGCCAAGAGGAGTTTTGAAGCCAAGCGCTTCAAGATGGGAACCGACCATCTGACCGCAGTCAGAAGCCCCCCATACAAATACTGCATCTAGCCAATGATCGATAGTTTTCTGTGTGGCGTCCACCCGAGCGATAAGGTCCATGCCATATTTAGCAAACCCTTATCGATATTGGTTCATAGCCCCGCCCGATTGCACGCTTGCGTAACTAACTGCCGCCTTCGCAGGTGCCTCCATCCCCCAATAGACATCGGTAGTTGCATCGTAGGTGTAATCTAATCCGGTCTCGTTTGGCCAAATCGAACGATGCCACTCGCCATTAAGCCGCTGCCCTTCTTCGGCAGTGAACAATCTGTCGAATGCGCTGGTGGTGTCGATTTCAGCCGTCATCGCATTAGCCGAGATGCTTACCTTCACGGTGTCGAGCTTGCCGTTCCAGAGAAGTTCGGGAACGCCAATCACGGTCCCGGTATCGTCATTGTAGAGCCCCCACCACGCGTAGACCTTCGATCCCTGCTGTAGGGGGTCATTAAGCGTGCCCAGAGCCTGTTCGCTTGGCGGCATAAGCGTGCACGAGAAACGCGGCGCTTCATCTGCTACGCGCTCTGCCACGGAGTTAGCGGCACCCAAGGAACCGAATGTGTTGTCATAGCCGGTGAAGGTTACAGACGATCCATTGACCGGGAAGGTGACGACACCGCTACCGTCGATAAGATTGATTATGGGACCGCTCAATAGCTCGATACGGACCGCGACAAAGGCGCGAAGATGCGGAGCCGTCGAGGCGGATAGAAGAACGCTATCCATTATTGGCTCTCATTCACTTTGAATGACAGGCCAAGGTTTTCCGCAAGGCCCACGGTGAAGCTCTGCTCGCTTCCTTCAAGGAAGCCTTCGATCATCGGTGCGGCAAACTCCAAAACTTCGCCGCCCTTCAACGCAACTTTAAGCGATGGCTGAAAGCTTATGGTGTTGCCGCTTATCGTGGTGATCTGGTGGAGGTATCGAACGCCATTCGACACCAGACTGAAAAACTGCCCCTCGACCTTGCCCGTAGGCGAACCGGTAAAGGTGAGCGTCTTGCCCGCGCCGGAAGTTACCGCGACATCGGTCTGTCCGCGAAGATCGATGCCCGATAAGATGATTGGAACAAGCACCTTCGCGGATAGACCTTGCAGCAAGCGCGCGATTAATGGTCGCGCCTGCGATGACCTCATTGGGCGCATATCGACGCTATAAGACCATTTGTCGCCAAGTCTGGCCACGCGTTGGGTAGGACCGCCCAAATATGGGTTTTGATCGATCGCAGACGATTTGAGCGAAATGGTAGTAGACGAGCCTACCGGAAATGTTGGGATAGCGATTGCCATCCCATATTTAGCTCATCGCCTCATAAGCGTGTTATTGTTGCGTTTCGATATGTTTTGCTGCGTGATCTTATTGGATGCGGTGACCGCCCCAACATTGGCTTCCTGAATCCAACCCTTTACCGTGCTGGTGAGAACTGCATCATTAGCGTGAACATTGGTGGTGATGTTCGTCACAGAGTTAGACGGACCGCCATTCGACGGCGCGGTAAACGCATTCCGTAGAAGATTGTTTGGCACCACCTGTGCGCCACGCGGCATGCCCACCAGTTCTGGTCCGTTCTCACCAACCAGCGACAAGCCCCCGCCGAAGAAGTCCGTCCCCTTCGCGTTTCGAGCGATACCAAGGCTTGCCTTGCCCAAGCCCTTCATACCAAACGCCGCACCGATCGCCTCGAAGATCGCAAAGCGAACAGCCATCTGAATAAGCTGCGCGATTACCGCCTTGGCCATCTCACCAAAGGCTTCTTCGAACGACTTAGCGCCCATGATCGCATCGGTTAGACCGTTGGTGAGCGTGTCGATTCCGTTCTTGGCGATATTGCCAAGCTGTTCATTCATCGATCCGAACGACTGCGCATAATCGTCAAGCTGGCCTTTGACCGTGTTTGGCGTATCGTTCTTCTGATCGCGCTCCAAATCGCCCTTCTCATTGCGCTTGACGGTATCACGATTCTTCTGTGCAGCGAGGCGAAGGCGGTCGACTTCCTCGCGCGTATAGCCTTCACGCAGACGATCCAGCGCAAGAATGTCCTGTGCAACCTTAAAGGCTTCGTCTTCTGCCTGCTGTCGCTTCTCCAAGGCTTGGCGCTGATACATCGCGCGCTTGCGAAGGTCTTTGGTTTCATCCGCCAGACCGTTGAGGTGGTCGGCTTCCAATCGCAGTTCTTCGGCGCGCAAATCGGTGACTTGCTGCGTAATGCGGTTCTGCTGGTCTGCGATATTGTTACCGTGCTCCAACATCGCGTTGGTGATGTTCTGCTGGTATGTCGTTTCAACGATAGCCGCCGCGCTGTCCGCTGCCGCCTTCGTGATCTCGCCTTTTGCCGCACGGCGATTGAGGTCTTCAACTTGATCGTCGCGTTCCGCTTTCAAGTTTTCCAAAGCGAACTTATGGCGCTCATCAAAAGTCTGCGCGCTTGCAGTCAGTGCAGCACGATAAGCCTTTTCAGCCTGCTCGATTGCCTGATTAGATGCGTCGGTATTGTCGGAAGGTTTGCTACTGCCGCCACCTCCCTTACCGCCCCCTGTCTTCGTTTCGGGAGCGCTTGCCGGTGCTGCGCCGTATTCTTCGAGCTTCAAACCACGGATGCGACCGACATTCTTTGCGCCTTCATAGGCGACACGGACGCCACGCGCCCAAGTCTGCCCCTCTTCGGATCGAAACGCACGCTCCCTCGCCGCCTGTCGCTGTTGCGCTGTCAGGGGCGTTGTTATCGCGGGAAGGCCCGGACCACTAAAGCTGGTGTTGCGGCGAAGCTCGCGCCCCTCTTCACGCGATACACGCTCGTCAAAGCGGAGGCGTGCCTTATCGCGGAGCTTCAGCCCTTCGGCTGCGTCCAAGCGCGCTTGCTGTAGCGCGAGCGCTTTGGCGGCTGCTGCCGCGAGGTAATATGCGTCCTTTAGCTTGTGCGCTTCGCCAGTCATGTTGGCGGTAGCGATTGCGGCTTGGTGTTCTGCCGTTGTCAGGTTGCCGGTTTCGACCCGCTTCTTCGACGCAGCCTTCTCCGCTTCCTGAAACGCGTTGTATTGCGCATCGATCTTCGAGGTTAGCGCGGATGTTTCGAGCCCAGCCTTCGCGCTGGTGACGCCGAGGTAGGCGATACTGGCGGCAATCGCCATGACGGCAATTCCGATAGGACCGCCAAAGAAAGCCAAGGCGGCACCAAGACCGCGCGCGGCTACCGTTGCCGTCGCACTGGCCGTGGAAACGCCGTAGATGGCGCTGGTGCGGGTGATCAACGCCACTGTATCCGCAATGCTCGCGGCGGTCGATCGGGCGGTAGCGACGGTGCCCAGAGCCAAGCCCGCTGCTGCGCGACCAAGCGCCGGGACAAAGGTTGCCGCGTAAATGCCGCCCAAGACGGCTACCGACTCTACCAGAATATCGAAGTTGTCCGCCATCGAAGCGAGCGCGGCTGTTAGCTTCTCGCTAATTGCCCATGCTTCGTTCGTTTCGCCGATATACCGAGTGAACGCCGTTTGGAGGTTTTGGAACGATGCGGCGACCGTCAGAGGGGCTTTAGCCGCCTGCGATTCCAGAGACGCAGAACCTGCGAGGAAGTCATTGAAAAATTCGCGCGATGTGACCTTCTGCTTCAACACTTCTGCGCGAAGTTTGGCGACGCTGCCGCCATATTTCTCGTTACCGCGAGCAACGGCTTCGAGGATCGGACGCGCGCCTTCGTTGACCGAGTTAAACTCTTCTGCGTGGACAACCGCCCCGCCCAAAAGCTGCGATAGCTGTAGTAGCGCGCCGCTTGCTTCTTCGGTCGAGGTTCCAGCTACACGCAATGCCGAGCTAACGCCGTTCGTGAACTGCAATAAGTCTTTCTGTGATGCGCCAAGCTCCTTTGCAGAAGCCTGTGCGCGACCATACAGCTTACCAAGCGGTTCGAGCGCTACGCCATTCTTAACCGCGCTTGCGTAAAGCTGGTCCTGAACCTGATTAAGTGCAGCGCCTTCAAGCCCAGCAACTTTTAGAGAGTTAGTAAAGCGGGTGTAGGAATCTACCGCTTGTAGGGCTTCGTGTCCCGCAAACATGCTGGCGAACAGCGCGCCATATTGCTTAAGCATCGGACCGATGCCGCGAAGCTGGCTTTCGAGCGCCTTACCGATGTTGGAATTTGCCCACGCATTGTTCGACGCCTTCGCGGCTCGTGCGTGTGCGGCTGCTGCGTTAGAAGCGGCTTGATTGTTAAGACGCGTAAGCCGTTTAAGTTCGGCTTCCATTTGCGTGATGTTTGCAGTGAAGCGTGTTTCGAGAGTTGCAGAAGGACCGGCCATCCCATATTTAGCAGAATGGCCGGTTCGCTTGTTAGTCGAGCATCGTAGCTAACGCGTGTTCGAATTCTTCTTCGGTAGGCGGTTTGGCACTGCCGTCCGCATCTCCACCAACATTGTTGGCCTTTTTCCAACCTTCGATCGTCATAAGGAATTCCCAAAGAGACATTTCGCGTATCTCTTTGGGCGTATAGCCTGCTGCCCCGCCAGCTTTGAAAAACTCACCCCACTTCAATCTTCCGAAGGGGTCTGGTTCTCCATCGTCGGGGCGTCCGCTTCCCCCGGTAGTGGTTCATCCTCAATACCGGTAAGAGCCGCGTAAAGCGTGTTCGCCGCGACGGACATGTAATCCATCAGGTAACCCTCTTTGACGCATCGATTTACAAGATCGAAGGCATCCTTTTGGGACATGCCACCACCAATAAGACCAAGACGGATCGTTTCGCGAATATCGTCTACCAGCCATTCGCCTTGCAAAAGGCGAGTAGCGACAACATTCGGACCTGCACCGAGTTTTTCTTGAAGCTGGATAAGTTCGTCAATTCCGAGACGAAGGCTGTGATAGCCCTCGCCTACGAATTGGTTTGTGAGCGTTGCCGAGCGCATGGAACCACTCATATTAGGCGGTCGGCGTAATGGTTACAGCACCAGCCTGCTCAAGCGTGATCGAGCATTCCGAAGACTTAACGCGGTCGCCAGTGATATTGAACGAAGTAAGGACATAAGGCCCGGTAACAGTCCAAGTGCCGTCCGTGATTTTCACATTCTTAACGGTGCCCTTCGCGGCCCACTGAAGCCATGTGATCGCATCCGGCTTATGCAGCATGCCTGCGCCATCGATCTTCGTATCTACCGACTTCACGCGACGGATCATCTGTGCGGGTGCAAGCTGGTCGGCAAGGTCGATAAGTTCATCGGATTCGGTGGCGGTCGTGAAGCTGATGCCACGCGATGTATTGATAAGAGTCGATGCAGCAAAGACTTCAGGGGTAGCGCCGTTGCCGACCTGAATCATAAGCTGTGCGCCGAGAACGGGCTGAATGTATGCCATATTTAATAATCTCCAGAGAAAGGGTCCTGAAGATTATTTATCCCAACGACTTAATTGGCTGGTTGGATCAGATAGTCGAATTCCAATGATGCCTGTTGGGTCATTCCATCCTGCATAACGCGGAAGGAACTTGGTCCAACAAACCATTCTATGACTACAAATCCTTCTAGTTCGAGAGCTTTGTTCAACGCCTCACTTACAAGCGCGGCAAGCTCCTTCACTTCCGCCTTATCAGCGGCAAAGACATCGATATTGGCGGTCGCGTCTGTGAAGTCTCCGCCATCATAAGACGGTGAAAGATCGTCATCACCGAAATAGATATACGGTAACGATTGCTTCTCTGGGACATCGTAGAACACACTACCCCCAGCAAGGCCCTTTAGAGCCTCGTAGACGGCGTTCTGCAATGCAAGGGATGGATCGCGGTAGCTCATGGGTAAACCGCCTTGAGCGCCTTGCGGATGGCTGTGCGCATACGGTTGCGGTGCTTCTTTCGCATGATGGTTCGAACGGATCGAAAGAACCGTGCGCCGGGGACGAATTTCGAACCGAGCTTGTGACCAAATTCCAACGGAATGATGTAGTGCAGCGCTGCCGAGCCGATGCTTACCACCTTCTCCAACTTGCTCGCGTCACCATCGCTTTTCTTGATCGTGCTACGGATGTGATCTTGATCGTCGCCAAGCGGCGTGGCGCGGTTAAGGCGTTTCGCAAACTCATCCTGTGATTTTGTGTTCGCGTCCTTCGCCGCATCACGAACCTTATGGGGAAGGTTGGCAATCTGACTGTTCCACTTGGCGATCTCGCTGTTCGCGCTCCATAGGGTCATCGGTTGGCCACCGTTCCGACCTTCGCTTCAATCAAGAGCCAACGCTTGCGGCCCTCATCGAGCGAGCCAACCCAGTCGATCGAGTAAACGACGCCGTTACCGTCCGTGATCGTGTCCCGGCTGGTGATGCTGGCGGTGATCTCATCGTATCGAACGACGATCTCGTAGGGCGTCTGCGCACCAAGGCGCTGCGCCTGCACCACCTCACCACCGCGCTTGACGGCGATCGAGGCAGGCAGACTATCAGCGATGGTTTCGATTACCTTCTTTTTGCCGCCCTTGCCGTTCGGTGCCTCACTGGCACGCGTGACGGTGATACGGTCGCGCAACATTCCCGCGCCTACCGTCTTGATCACTCTTCGTCCGAAGGCTCTTCGTCTTCAGCCAAGGTAGCGGCACCCGCATCAATTGCCTGCGTAGCGCATTCATCGTCTACAAGGCATTCCATGCCAGCGGTGTAGGCGATCGTCAGATATTCATCCTGCCGATAATCGAAGTCTTTAGTGAAGATAACTTTGGTCATACCATTATTTAGTTCAGCTAACACGGTAGCGAGCCAAGATCGTATCTACCGCCATCGGCACCGTTTCGAGCTTTACCGCACTGGTGGCTTCTCGGTTTTCATAAAGATGGCCGACCAGCATAACGATAGCCTGCCGTAGATCGGCTGGAACCGTTGTGAAGCCTGCCGTGAATGTCAGCACTGCGCTTCCTTCGCGCGGTGTGGCGCGGATATCGTGGTAGACCTGACAAGGATTGGTGTTTCGGTCGAAGCGAAGCGCGGTGGAAGAATAATTGACACCGTCGTGCTCCGTCCATTCGATCTTGTCGACACTGCGAACCGGATAGATGGGGATCGTGAAGTTTGCCGAAAGGCCATTCAAAGAGAACTCGTAAGTCTGCGGACAAAGCGCAATACCGATGCCATGCGGACCATCGATCATCGCAGTTGCCACTTCTATCAGGTTGACGAGAAACGCATCCTCGTTTGGATTGCTGATATTCAATTGAAGCTTTACATCTTCAACCGAAACGGGAAGCTGTGTCGGCTCGACAGTGCGGGATATTCGATTGAAGTTCATGCCGATATTTAGCAAAAAGGGGAGAGCTTGACGCTCTCCCCGATTGTTAGCGAACTTCCTTCGCTGTAGTTTTGGTCACTGCCTTTTCTCGTTTCTCCACGATGGGAGTAGCGAAACCGGCTGCGCAAAGGCGGACTGCCTCATTGCCTTCGACGGTCTCACCGGGAGAGCGATTAGGCTCCCCGATAAGATTCGCGGTTACGGTCGCCCTCATTAGGCGAGCTTCAGCGCCTTGATAGCGCCGTTGTCCAAAAGCTTGCCGTCGAAGCGAGCGAGCGCGACGAAACCAACCTGATCGTAGTCGGCGTAACGCTCTTCGAGGCGGCGGACATAGATGTCGCGAACCTGACGAACGGTGTATGCCTTGAGGTCACCAAACAGAGCTACCGTCTTACCGGTCGAGAATGCCGAATCCATGTAAGGATTGATGACAAACGGACGGCCAAGGATCGTCTGCGGAGCGTCGACCGACATACCCGGCTGCCAGATGAAGGCACCCGTGGTGTCCTTCATGGTGCGAGCCTTCAGCAAAACGGCATCGTTGAACATCCAAGTTCCGGTGCGACGGTAAGCGGGGTCAATCGCGTGCTGAAGTGCGAAAAGCTCCTCAACCGAGAATGCCGTCGCCAGTGCAGCGGTCATCGACGATGCGGCGGTAACGATACCCTCTGGCATGTTGACGCCGGTGCCGGTGGTGAGGTCTTCGTTCAGACCGCGACCGATACGGCGAGCGAGAGCACCACTGATCGTGTCGTCAACCGGAATAGCTGCGTCCTGAAGAAGCTCGTTCGAAACACGGACCAACTTCGAGGTATACTTATATGCGCCCAGCATCTTCGAGTTGAAGGCCAGATCGTCTTCCGGAATGATAGTGTTCTCACCAATGATGACGGCGCGCTTGTCGTCGTCAAAAGTCGGCATTTCGATCGGATTGCCGCTTGCGGTCGAGAGGTAGGTAACCAGCGAGGGGTCAAGCATCGGACCTTCGGTGCGAAGGCGCGTAATCAGCTTGTTGATAAAGCCGGTCGGAACCAGTGCCCCACCCTTTGGATCGGTGGCAACGCCCATGGCGCGGATTTCCGAGAGGGACTTCTCGCCGCGAATGTAGGAATTGAAAGCGGCTTCACGCTTCTCATCGGTGTCGTTGGCGTGACGGACGGTCGTGCCGGTCTCGGGGATGTCCGTGACGATCTCACCGAACGAACGATTGCGAGCCTCGACAGCGTCCAAGCGTGCAGCCCGCTCTGCGAGGCCATCGCTTTCCTTCATCATATTATCGAACTGCGCAGTCACTTCCGCTTCGTTCGAGCCGTCGTCCTTGATAGTCTTGAGTAGGTCAGCGCCATCATGCGCAAGCTTCAGTGACTTCGTGCGAAGTTCAGTAATATTCATTGAAAGTAATCTCCAGAAAGGGTCCTGAAGATTATTTATCTTTAGAGTGTCACAGCCTGCCGCGCGCCTTCAAAGAGGCGGCACGGGCGCGATTACGAAGGTCGAGAAGCACTTTATCGGATGCCTTATGCCCCTCGAAGGCTTCTGCGATTTCTTCCGCGATGGTAGATGGGGTAACGCGCCCTTCCTGCCACTTATCGAGACTACGCTTTGCAGCGCTGGTGTCGGGATATGCTGGATTGATCACGAAAGAGACCTCGACAAGATCGACATCTTTTAGCGTCCGAAGAATCGAGCCATCGGCCAATTCCTTCCATTCCTGTTCGCGGACGGTGAAGCCAAAGCTCATTCGAAGCTCGCCATCGGCAAGGCTATCAAGCTGCGCGGGCGTGAAGCGTTTTGTATCAAGCTCGAAGGCCAAGCCGCGCTCATCTTCTGACAAGGTAAGCTTACCCGAACCGGTAGAGCCGAGCGGCAACGCGTCGCTGTGGGACCATAGCGCGAAGATATTCAGAGCGCCCGTCTGTGCCTGCGATAGGGAACGCTTGAACGCGCCGGGTTCGATCACCTCGACAAACCCGCCCAGATCGTGGCTGTCGCTGTTGAAGACCGCAGCATAGCCGCCCGCCTTGCCTGTGCCATCGTCGGACGGTGCGCGGACTTCGAGACCGCTCAAATCATAGTTACGCTTCTCCATTGGTATCTGCTCACCCCCTATGCGGCGAGGGTCGGCGCACGACGCTGTGAGATGACGTCTACGATCGCTTGGAGGGCGGTCTTGCCGTGTAGCTTTGCTGTGGCGATCACGGAGACTGTGGCAGCGTAGAACTGCGAGCCCCAGGTCGAGCGGAAGCAACCGGTTACCTTGCGGAAGATCACCGACATGCGCAGCGCGCGTTCCGAGCCGTTGTTGGTGTAGGGCACGTCGCGCCGGGTCATGAACACGAACAGGTCGGTGCGGCACCTCTTGATCGCGCGCATGAGCTTTTGCCCCTGCTTGTGCGGTACTGCGAGCTTCATCAGGCCGGTCAGTTGTCGCTCCAGCCGGGCGAGATACTGGGCAAGCGTTGTATTCTTGAGCCGGTCTCGTCGTTTGCCGATGTTGCAGGCCCGCTTGAGCAAAGCCTTGAAGCCCGGTGCGAACATCATGTCGCCGCTGTCGATGGCATATTGTGCGTCGCGTAGCAGGTGCGCCAGGCAGACCTGGCGCTGCTCGCCATGGCCGTTCTGCGCACCGTAGCGGTCCGCTACC
>NZ_JRVI01000198.1:0-1622 GCF_000783375.1 Sphingomonas sp. Ant20 | reverse complement strand
CCTCCATCCGTGAACCCCCGCCGCGCCAGCGCGGTGCGAAGGTCGGCAAAGGCCCGGACGACGTGTTTCTCGACCGCGGCGGTGCTCATGTCGAGCCGATCGGCGATCGCCGCGGTGGTGAGGCCGTCCAGCCGTCGGCGCAGGAATATCTCGCGGCGCAGCGGCGGCATGCGTTCGAGCGCGCCCGCCATCAGCGCGACCGCGCGGCGGAACGCCACCACCCGATCCGCCGCCGGCAGCGGACAGACCATCGCCTCGTCCAGTTCGACATGCGCGCCGCGCCGGGCGACGCGGTGATGATCGCGCAGCAGATTGCGCGCGATCGCGAAGCAGAGCGCCTTCACATCCTCGACCCGCGCGCTTGCCTGATAGGTGAACAGCCGCAGATAGGTTTCCTGCACGACGTCGTCGCCGTCGGCGTGATGCCCCAGCCGCCCGTGCACGAACGCACGCAGCGCGCGTGACAGCGCCGCGTCCGGGCATTGCATCGCCAGCGCCGGCGTCACCGGCCGGTGCTCCCCGACGCCCCTGAAAACCCCCGCGTCCCTGTTCACCACGCCCCCCGCTTGCGATTCGGGGCGTCTTATTCGTCCATCGTGAAGCCGGGATGACACCGCGCAGCCGCGCGGGTCTTGGCAGGCGCGACCATGCGGCGAGATCGATCGCAGGGGTAGATCGTTACCAAGTTATACTCGATCACCGTATTGCGACTATCGCGCGTCGCATCCATGCTGATAGTGGCGGCCCTACCAGACGGCGTCGGAAAGCTCCTGAATTGACTGTTGCAGGGCGGCATATCGCCATCATCGCGCCGCCGACCGCCGGGCACCTCAATCCTCTGGTCGCGCTGGGCACATCGCTCGTCGCCGCGGGACACCGGGTCACGCTGGTGCATATGGCCGACGTCGCGGCGATGCTGCCTCGCGGCGATGTCGCGTTTGCGCCGCTTGACCATCCCGCCGATCGCCAAGGTTTGCTGGCCGAACATTATCGCAAGCTCGCCCAGCCATCGGGGCCGGTCGGGCTGCCGCGCATGATCCGCAGCACCGCGGCGATGACCGAGCTCCTGCTCGCGGCGCTGCCGGCCACCCTCACGCGGCTGGGCGTCGATGCGGTCGTGGCGGATTCGGTCGAGCCGGCGGGGGCGCTGGTGGCACGCCATCTCGGCCTGCCGTTCGTGACCGCGATCACCGGACTGCCGCTGCTCCGCGAACCGATGATCCCCCCGCCCTTTCTCGGCTGGGCATACCGGGCCGACGCGCTCGGGCGGAATCGCAACAATGGCGGCTATGCGGTCAGCGACCTGCTGATGCGCCCGGTGACCCGCATCGTGACGACCTATGCACAGCTTTGGGGGCTCGATCCCGACCCGCAGCAGCAATGGTCCGACCGCCTGCAGATCGCGCAATGCCCGGCAGGACTCGACTTTCCGCGCACCGCCCTGCCACCGAGCTTCCGGTACGGCGCGCGTGGCGCCTCGACGAACCCGTGGACGACATCCCCGAAAGCGACGGCCGACCGCTGATATATTGCTCGCTCGGGTCGCTGCAGGCGCGCGCCGGTCGCTGTTCGCGGCGATGACCGCCGCCTGTGCCGCGGTCGGTGCGCGCGCGGTGGTCGCG
>NZ_JRVI01000197.1:0-2594 GCF_000783375.1 Sphingomonas sp. Ant20 | reverse complement strand
CCCTCGACGGCTTGGCCGCCCCGGCGCCGCTCGCCGGACAGGTCCGCAGCGCGCTGATCTGGCGGTCGGGAAGCCAGATCGTCGCGCAACTCGTCCAGTGGAGCGCCACCTTCCTGGTGATCCGCATCCTTGCGCCCGCCGATTACGGGCTGTTCGCGATGTGCCAGGTGATCCTGACCTTCATGGCGATGCTCAACGGCTATGGCCTGGCGAGCGGGCTGATCCAGCAGGCGACGATCAGCCGCCACGAGGTGCGCCAGCTCTTCGGCATGCTGATCCTGCTCAACGCGACGCTGGCCACAGCGCAGCTGGTGCTCGCGCCGCTCGCCGCGGCCTATTACCGCCAGCCGGTCGTCGCCGACATGCTGCGCGTCCAGGCGCTGCTCTATCTCACCACGCCGTTCATCGCCGTGCCCTATGCGCTGCTGTCACGCGCGATGGATTTTCGCCATCAGGCCAAGGCGAACATCACCGCCTCGATCGCCTCGGCGAGCACCGCGCTCGGCGGCGCGCTCTACGGACTGGGAGTATGGACGCTCGTCATCGCCCCGCTCGTGCTGTTCGCGGTCCGCGGTACGATGATGACGTGGAGCGCGCGGTCGCTGGTCTGGCCGAGCTTCGACTTTCGCGGCGCGGGCCGGATCGCGCGCTATGGCGGGGTGATGGCGGCGAGCCAGCTCTTCTGGTTCCTGCAGAGCCAGGCCGATGTGTTCATCGCCGGGCGCCGGTTCTCGCCGCACATGCTCGGCATCTACACGACCAGCCTGTTCCTCACGCAGATCTTCGTCAGCAAGTTCGTGCCGCCGCTCAACGAAGTCGCCTTTTCCGCCTATGCGCGGATGCAGGCGGATCCCGACGCGATCGGACGGGCGTTCGTCAAGGGCGTGCGGCTGGTGATGATCGTCGCCATGCCCTTCTATCTCGGGCTCGCGGTCACCGCCGAGCCGCTGGTGCTGACCGTGCTCGGCGAGAAATGGGTCGAGACCGCACCGATCGTCCGGCTGCTCGCGCTGGCGATGCCGTTCATGACGCTCCAGGTGCTGCTGACCCCCGCCTCCGATGTGCGCGGGCGACCGGGTATCGGCGTGCGCAACGGCGCGACCGGCGCGGCGATCCTCGGCACCGCGTTCCTGATCGGGGTTGAGTGGGGGCCGACCGGGCTCGGCCTCGCCTGGATCGCGGCCTATCCCCTCTATTTCGCGATCAGTGCGTGGCGGAGCCTGCCGGTGATCGGCGTCCCCGCACGTGCGGTCGCCTGCGCGGTCGCGTCGCCCGCGCTGGCCGCGATCGCGATGGCGCTCGCGGTCTGGCTGGTCGATCAGCGCCTGCCAGTGCTCGATCCGGTCTGGCGACTCGCGGTGCTGCTCGCGGTCGGCGGCGTAGTCTATGCGGGCGGGATGCTCGCCTTCGCGCGCGCGGCGCTGGGCGAGCTCGTCGCAGTGCTGCGCAAACGCCCCGTTACGCCCTGACCGGGTCCGCGGGTCAGGCGGACTGGATATAGGCGCGCATCGCCGCGGCATCCGCCTCGATCCGGTCGATCCGGAATTTGACGAGATCGCCGATCGAGACGAAGCCGACGAGCTGATCATGGTCGATCACGGGCAGATGCCGGATCCGCCGCTGAGTCATCAGCGACAGCGCGCCGATCACCGATTCGGTCGGCGCGACCGATTTGACCGCGCGCGCATCACGTCGCCGATCCGCTGCGTCAGCGCGCCCGCGCCCTTGGCCTGCAGGCAATGGATCACGTCGCGCTCGGAAAATATCCCGACCACGCGGCCGTCGTCGAGCACCGGCGCCGCGCCGATCCGCTGTTCCGCGAGCATCGCCACCGCGTCCGCGACGCTCGCATCGGGGTGCAACGACAGCACCATGTCCGCGCGCGTGCCGTCACCGGTCCGCCGCTTCGTCTCGAGGATCGTCGCGATCGTCATCTCCGCCTCTCCTTGTCGCGTCTCCATGCGCGTGGCTTGAGAAAACCATGTTTGCGCGGCAATGAAAAGCGATGACCGATCCTTCTGCCGAGACACCGACCGGACTCGACGATCCTCACTATGCCGCGTTCGCCTGGGGCCGGTTCCGGACGATCATGGCGTGGATGATTCTGGCGGCAGCGATCTGCGCCGCGGGCGTCATCGTCGCGATGGCGCATCTTCAGGGGGGCGCTGCACCTCGTGACGATGCTCGCGATTCTCGGTGGGGTCGGCGGATCGGTGATCATGGCCGGGCTGTTGATGGGGCTCGTCTTCCTGAGTTCGGGCAGCGGCCATGACGAGGACGTGACTCGGATCGACTAGCCGTCCGGGCGATGCGCGCGGCCGCGGGATGAAACGAAAAAAGGCCGATACCGCAGCGTCGCGGTACCGGCCTTTTTCGATTTTGCCGTCTGGCGCGACGGTCAG
Source organism: Sphingomonas sp. Ant20 (assembly GCF_000783375.1). Classification (NCBI taxonomy): domain Bacteria; kingdom Pseudomonadati; phylum Pseudomonadota; class Alphaproteobacteria; order Sphingomonadales; family Sphingomonadaceae; genus Sphingomonas; species Sphingomonas sp. Ant20. The sequence goes on along the minus strand of NZ_JRVI01000197.1, from coordinate 192 downwards.
CCCGCCTCGACCTCGTCGGTGGCGACGCGGACGCGACGGCGACGCGGCTTTTCCGCAGCTGCGCCGTCCGCCGAAGCGTCGGTAGCTGGTGCGGGTGCCGAGGCCGAGATGCCGAGCGATGGCGGCAGCGGTCTGCGTCGAACGCCGCGGGTGCGGCATCGTCCGTGGCGACCGGCGCGTCGAGACTGCGGG
>NZ_JRVI01000196.1:0-1480 GCF_000783375.1 Sphingomonas sp. Ant20 | reverse complement strand
CTGGATTGCCCCGCGCCGCGGTCAGCCCGCCGCCGGGGCCCTGTTCGAACACGATCGTGCGCGCGTCGGGTGAAAAGCGCGGGCGGCGATAATGGCCGGCGACGGTCGTGACGGTGCGGGGCAAGCCGCCGCCTGCCGCGATCGTCCGGATCTGGCCGAGGCCCGTGTCCGTCCAGCCGACGAACACGATCTGGCGGCCGTCGCGCGACCAGCTCGGGAACAGTTCGAATTCGTCCGCGCCGCGCGTCAGCCGCGTCGCGGTGCCACCCGCAACGGGCTTGGTCCACAGCTTGCCGAGCGTCTCGAACACGACGGTGCGGCCATCGGGCGAGACACTGGCCCAGCGCGGCATCTTCGTCGCGAACCGGTCGGGTGCGACCGCGACCTGCGGATGGACCGCATCGACGATGACGCGCGTATCGTCGATGCGGAACGGGATCACCGCCGCGCCCGAGCCGTCGGGCGCCACCCGGCGCAGCTTGCCCCCCGCCCAGAAGACGATCGCCGTGTCGCCCGGCGTCCAGGCCATGTCGGGATAGACCCCGGTAACGGCCCATGCCTCCTGCACGTCGCGGTCGAGCGGACCATAGATCATCCGTTCGACGCCGGTCGCGAAGTCCTTCACCCATAATTTGGTGACGTTGTTCTCGCGCCGGACAAAGGCGATCCGCTTGCCGTCGCGCGACGGGGTCGGCCGGACCGAGCCGCCAACCCCGGAGACCGCGGTGCTGACCTCGCCGCTGTCGACGTCATAGCGTTCGATATCGAACAGGTCGGTGCGCGAATTCTGCGCATATTCGAAGATCGGGCCGGGCGAGATGTTGCGCGTGTAGAAGATGCTCTTGCCATCGGGCGCGTAGATCGGCTCGCCCAGTTCCTTCTGCAGCACCTCGCTCGCGCGCTTGACGAGCTGGACGCCGCCGCCACCCGAGACGTGATAAAGCCAGATCTCGCCCGTGCCGAGCGAGCGGCCCGTCGTGAAATGCTTCTTCGCGGCGATGAACCGGCCGTCCGGGCTCCAGCTCGGCTGGTTGAGCAGGCGGAAATCCTCGTTCGTCACCTGGCGCTTGTCGCTGCCGTCGACGTTCATCACCCAGATATTGTCGCCACCGCCGCGGTCCGACGTGAAGGCGATGCGGCGGCCGTCGGGCGAGAAGCGCGGCTGATGCTCGAACGCCAGCCCCTCGGCGATGCGTCGCGGCGTGCCGCCCGTGATCGGCATGGTGTAGAGGTCGCCGAGCAGATCGAAGGCGATCAGCCGGCCGTCGGGCGAGACGTCGACGTTCATCCAGCTGCCCTCGTCGACACGCAGGGCGACCTCGCGCGTCTTTAGTCCACGCGGCTGCATGACGTCCCAGACCGGCGGCTTGGCGGACGATTTGGATGTGGCAGCCGACGCATTGGCGGGCACGGCGGCAGTGACCGGGGCTGCGGCGACGGGCTGAGGCGACGGGGTTGGGGTCGGCGCGGGGTCGTCGCG
>NZ_JRVI01000195.1:0-4517 GCF_000783375.1 Sphingomonas sp. Ant20 | reverse complement strand
GCCGTCGTGGTGCGTGCCGGGCAGGTGATCGCGACCGCGGCCAATGCGCCGCGCGCGTGTGCGACCCGACCGCGCATGCCGAGATGCTCGCGATTCGCGCGGCGGCCAAGGCGCTGGGGCGGGATCGGCTGGAGGACTGCGATCTGTGGGTGACGCTCGAGCCGTGCGCGATGTGCGCGGGGGGCGATCGCGCATGCCCGGATCGCGCGGCTCTATTACGGGGCGGCGGATGCGAAGGGCGGCGCGGTCGAGCATGGGGCGCGGTTCTTTGGGCAACCGACATGCCATCATCGGCCTGAGGTCTATGCGGGGATCGGCGAGCGGGAGGCTGGCGCGTTGCTGACGGGGTTTTTCCGGGGGCGGCGTCTGTAGAAGAAGATTGGGTTCGCGCGGAGGCGCGGAGGCGCGGAGGCGCGGAGGGGGTGCATCCGGCGCTTCGGTCGGGAGACCCTGACCTTTTGCGCTGCCGGACGTGATCGGGCGGTCGCTTCGCGGCGTCCACACTTTCTCCGCGCCTCCGCGCCTCCGCGTGAACCAAACTTCTTCTGTCTTGTGGCGCGTGCTCGTCTTTCCGGCTGACGCCGGAGTGCAGGGCCATGCGGGTTTGCGCTTGTGACCCTGGGTCCCGGCCTTCGCCGGGATGACGGGGTGATTGAGAAGAGTGGGTTCACGCGGAGGCGCGGAGGCGCGGAGGGGGTGCATCCGGCCCTTCGGTCGGGAGACCCTGACCTTTTGCGCTGCCGGATATGATCGGGCGGTCGCTTCGCGGCGTCCACACCGTCTCCGCGCCTCCGCGTCTCCGCGTGAACGAAACTTCTTCTGTCTTGTGGCGCGTGCTCATCGTTCCGGCTGACGCCGGGGGCGCAGGGCCATGCGGGTTTGCGCTTGTGGCCCTGGGTCCCGGCCTTCGCCGGGATGACGGGGGGATTAAGGAGAAGGGGTTCACGCGGAGGCGCGGAGGCGCGGAGGGGGTGCGTCCGGCCTTTCGGTCGGGAGACCCTGACCTTTAGCTCTGCCGGAGGTGATCGGGTGGTTGCTTCGCGACGTCCACACCCTCCGCGCCTCCGCGCCTCTGCGCGAACCCCCTTCTTCTGCTGCCGGTCCGCCCGCACCCTGGGTCCCGGCTTTCGCCGGGATGACGGAGGGGCGGGCGGACGGTGGAGTTAGCGGAGGTCGTTCTGGGTGATGGGGACGATCTTGACCTCGACGCGGCGGTTGGCGGCGCGGCCGGCGTCGGTGTCGTTCGAGGCGATCGGCTGGCTTTCGCCGTAGCCGCGGGTGCCGATGCGGGCGGACTGGACGCCGTGGCTCGACAGGTAATCCGCGACCGAGGTCGCCCGGCGCTGCGACAGGGTCTGGTTGTAGGAGTCGCTGCCGGTCGAATCGGTGTGGCCGTACACGTCGATATAGGTCTGGTTATACTGGCGCAGCGTGTCCGCGACCTGATCGAGCGTGCGCTGGAACTGCGGCTGCACGGTCGCGCTGTCATAGGCGAAGGTGATGCCCGACGGGATGTTGAGGACGAGGTCATCGCCCTGGCGGATCACCTGGACGTCGGTCCCTGCGGTGCGCGCACGCAGATCGCGCTCCTGCTTGTCCATGTACGCGCCGACGCCCGCACCCGCGAGGCCGCCGATGCCGGCGCCGAGCAGCTTCTCGGTGCGGTCGTTACGCCCGCCGACGATGTCGCCGAGCAGATAGCCGCCGAGCGCGCCGCCGATGCCGCCGAGCGCGGTCTTCGAGATCGTGCGCTGGCCCGTCTCCGGATCGGTCGTGCAGGCCGACGTCGTGACGAGTGCGGCGAGCGCTGCGCCGATGAATATACCCTTGGCCTTCATGTCTCTGTCCCTTTTGGTCATGCCGCAGATAACCCGGCATATTCGGCGATTGTTCCACCTGCGCACTGAACGCCCAATGACGATAAGTGTCGAGACCGGTTGTGAAGCGCGCGAATGTGCGCCAAGAGACGATCGAGCCAATGGCACCGCTTCCCCCCCTTCCCCTGGATCGACGTCGCGATCATCCTCGCGCTCGTCGCGTTGAACGGCGTGTTCGCGATGAGCGAGCTTGCGATCGTGTCGTCCAGGCGTGCGCGGCTCGACGCGCTGGCGCGGACCGGGCGCAAGGGCGCGAGCGCCGCGCTGCTGCTCGCCGCCGACCCCGGCAAGTTCCTGTCGACCGTGCAGATCGGCATCACGCTGATCGGGATCCTCGCGGGCGCTATTCGGGTGCGAGTCTGGGCACGCCGACCGCGGCGCGGCTGCAGGCGCTGGGGCTGAGCGCGAGCACGGCGGAGACCGCGGGCTTCGCGATCGTCATCGGCCTGACCACCTATGCCTCGCTGATCATCGGCGAGCTGGTGCCCAAGCAATTCGCGCTGCGATCGCCCGAGACGATCGCCGCGTTCATGGCGCGGCCGATGCGCTGGCTGGCGATCATCACCGCGCCGATCGTGTGGGTGCTCGATTCGACGAGCGCGCTGATCTTCAAGGCGCTGCGCCTCAACCGCGAATCGGAGGAGCATGTCACCGCCGAGGAGCTCCACCTGATCGTCGCCGAGGCGTCCAAGTCGGGCGTGATCGAGGAGCATGAGCGCTCGATCATCTCGGGCGTGGTGCGGCTCGCCGACCGCCCGGTGCGCGAGGTGATGACGCCGCGGACCGATATCGACTGGCTCGACTGCAACTGGGATGCCGACGAGATCCGCGACACGCTGCTCGCGTCGCAGCACACGCGGCTGCCGGTCGGCGACGGGTCGATCGACCGGGTGCGCGGCGTGGTGCAGGCGCGCGACATCGCCGCCGCGCTGTTCCGCGGGGAACCGCTCGACCTCAACGTGCTGATGCGCAAGGCGCCGGTGGTGATCGACCAGATCGACGCGATGGACGCGCTGATCGCGCTGCGTCAGGCCGAGGTGCCGATGGCGCTGATCCATGACGAATACGGGCATTTCGAGGGGATCGTGACCCCCGCCGACCTGCTCGCGGCGATCGCGGGCGAGTTCAAGTCGGATGCCGACCCGGACGATTCGCCGTCGGTGGTGGTGCGCGACGACGGTTCGCTGCTGGTCGCCGGCACGATGGCGGCGGATGCGCTGGCCGACCGGCTGGGCATCGACCTGCCCGAGGACCGCGACTACGCGACCGTCGCGGGGCTGGCGCTCGCGGTGTTCCGCCATCTGCCCGGCGAGGGCGAGAGCTTCGTCGAACAGGGGTGGAAGTTCGAGATCGTCGATCTGGACGGGCGACGGATCGACAAGCTGCTCGTCAGCGAGGTTTGAGGCTGGCGGGGGCGGGGCTTGAACGCGCCGGATCACCGACCCGGTTGATTTACCCGGGCGCTCATTGTTTCGACGCTTAGCGGTTGCCCGAGATTTTAAGCCGTCGCGACACGTACCGCACGCAGGCAAAAACCGCGATTCCGACTACAAGAGACGGCGCATAGATCATTCCGACCCCGTAGATCGGGACGTCGCGAAGTGATTGGTAGTCATACCACGAGCTATAGATGACGTAGACGCACAGGGCGACGAACAGGATTGCGCACACGAGCATGGCGATCCTTGCTTCGGCGTCGACCTTTTCGTGTGCGACGGTTTCCGCATGCTCGCTGTTTGCCAGACGGTGCAGGACGGGACCAAGGAACACGCCAACGGCCGAACCGACCGCCAGGATAATGACAGGCTTGTCGAAGGCGACAGTAGCGCAGACGATTGGACCCAGACATAGATACGCAAGGATCAGCAGCCCCTTTGCCATCCCGTATCGTGGTTGCTGCATAGCCTGTCCGCCGCCTTATTGGTTTTCCTTGTCGTGGATGAAATTCGTTAACGGTGCGTGAGGCAGCGTCCGCGTCAACGCGGGCGGTGGCGGATGTTCGTGCTAGTGTCGGCCATGACCATCATAGCCTTTGTCATATTGCTGCAAGCTGCCTCGGGGCAGATGGCGCCACCGGTGATCGTGCGGCCGGCGGATGACCGGACGGTGTCCGCCCCGCTTCGTGGGCTGGGCGACACGATGGAAATCGCGGGTCGCTGTTCGCGCTTTATCGCCGCCGCCGACATGGACACGTTCCTTGCCGTGGCCAAGGCCAACCCCGCCGACGAGCCGTATCTCATCAGCCGGATCGGCAAGGGCAGCCAGCATCCGAAGGATCCCGCATGGTGCAATGCGGCGATCGAGACGCTCGGTCGGAAATAGCCTGTCGGGATGAAGCAGGCCGCTGATGCGCGGCCTGCGTGTCAGAGTTTGCCGAAGACCGCTTCGAAGCCGGGCTTGTCGCCGGCGGCGAGGAGGCGGGATTGTTCGATCCAGCGGTCGCGGCCCATGCGGCCGGTGAAGGCGCCGAGCTGCGCGTCGATGTTCTGCGCTTCGGTTTCGGAGAGTGCGGCCATGTCGCCGACGGTGGTGACGCCCAGTTCCGCGAGGCGGGTGGCGACCTTGGGACCGAGGCCCTTGAGCTGGGTGACGGGGGCGGCTGCGTGGTCGACCGCTGGGGCTGGAGCCGGGGCCGGGGCG
>NZ_JRVI01000194.1:0-19974 GCF_000783375.1 Sphingomonas sp. Ant20 | reverse complement strand
GTCCGGTCGCCAGCGCGGCCCGCCCCTGCCAGCGATCGAGCGCCGCACCGAGCGTCAGGTCGAGCGTCGCGACGACGCTGTCCGCCCGCGAATCGCCGCACGCCAGCCGCCCCAGCCGCACCGGACCCTTCAGGATCGGTTTCGCCGCATCGATCCGCACGCGGACCGTCGCGGTAAGGCGGTCGCCCGTACAGCCGCCAACGTTCAGCCGATCGCTGACCGCAGCAAGCGAGCCCCGGAAACCGTTATCGAGCTTCCCCGTCCCGGTGAGTTTCAACCCGACCAGCCCGTAAGGCGTCTCCAGCCGCATCCGCGCATCGTCGACGGTCGCGTCGAGCGCGGGCAGCGCGAACGGCTTGCCCGAGGGTGCAGGCAGGAGGCGGTCGATCGCCCCCAGCGACAACCGTCCACCGACCAGCCGCCCGCGCAGCCGCACCCGCCCCGCGCGCACCGCCTCCAGATACGGTCCCGACAGCCCGATCCCGGTCCGCGTCTCGACCCAGTCTGCGACCAGATCGGGATCGGCCGGATCGCCGAGCACGACATTGGTCAGCCTTTGCCCGCCAAGCGCCAGATCGGCGATCTCGTAGCGCGCAGGCACCTCGGCCCGCGCGAGTTCGCGATCGATGAAGCCCGTCGCGATCTGCTTGCGGAGTACCCAGACCCCGATGAGCAGGGCGAGCAGCAGGAGTGCTACGACCAGCACGATTCGCTGAATCCGCGCGAGCCCGCCGCGACGGCGAGCCGGCGCGTGACGGCGAGGGTCGGGCCCTGTCTCGCTCGTCTCGGTCAACCGCTTACTCCGTCACGCTTTCCCGGCCTGCATAGGCGGTAGCGGGGGCGTCATGCAATTGCGGCTGGATGTGCTAGCATCCGGCCATGGCGGGGGCAGACGATATAGTCGACGAGCGCAAGGGGCACCGGGCGCGCCTGCGCAAGCGGCTGTTCGAGGGTGGCGGAGAGGCGCTGCTCGATCACGAGCTGATCGAATATCTCCTCGCCGTCGCGATTCCCCGTGCCGACACCAAGGCGCTCGCCAAGGCGCTGATGCGCGAATTCGGGGGCATTGGCGGGGTGCTGACCGCGGATCCGGCGGCGCTCGCGCGCGTCGATGGCATGGGCGAGATTTCGACCGCCGCGGTCAAGATCGCGCACGCCGCCGCGCTTCGCCTGTTGCAGGCACGCGTCGGGGAGCGGCCGGTGCTCGCCAACTGGCAGGCGCTGCTCGACTATCTGCGCGCGGACATGGCGCATCACGTCATCGAGCGGTTCCGCGTCCTGCATCTCAACACGCGCAACATGCTGATCCGCGACGAGGTGATGAGCGAGGGCTCGATCGACCAGGCCGCGGTTTATGTCCGCGAGGTGATCCGCCGCGCGATCGATCTCGGCTCGGCCTCGATCATCCTCGTCCACAATCATCCCAGCGGCGACCCCTCCCCCAGTCGCGCAGACATCGAGATCACCCGCACGATCGCGGAGGCGGGCAAGCGGCTGGGGGTCGCGGTGCACGACCACATCGTCATCGGCACTGCCGGCCATGTAAGCCTTCGCGCGCAAGGGCTGATTTAAGGAGCGCGTGACGCAAAAAAGCCGCCGGGGTCAGCCGGCGGCCTTGATGTCGCGAGGGTCCTCCCGCGCGTTTGGTTCAGCCGGCCTGGGTCAGGAACCTGGTCAGCTCGGTCTTGGTCAGCATCTTGTTCTTGTCGGCATCCGCCTGCGCAAACGCACCGTCGACCCATTTGCGCGTCTCGGGCGCGACCGCGACCGTCGTCGGGTCCGACTGCGTCTTCAGCGCGACCATCCAGGCGCCAAATTCGGACGTGCTCTGCAGATTGTCGCCATTCTTGTCATATCCCGGGAATTCCGCATCGACGACCTGTGCCACTTGCGCCCCCGTGACGGGCTGCTGCGCAGTCGCTCCCGCAGGATTGCCCTGCATCGTCGAAGATGACGGCGACTGCGGCGAAGATTCCGTCTGCGCCATGGGCTGCGCCGGTGAGTTGGGCGTGCCGCCGGTCATGGTCTGCGCGGATGTCGGCGTCGCGAGCGCGATCGCACCGATAAGTAGAGTGAATTTCAGCATGTCTTCTCTCCTGCTGCGACCTAGGTGGCGACTTTCCAGTCGCGAAGGTCGTTCGTTCGGATAGTAGGCGGTATCAATGCATGACTGCCGCACAGGGTTCCGTCGGCATCGCCCGATCCCCCGGGGTTGGGTTTGAACCTTGCCGTCCGGCCTGCTACCGCGCGACCGATCGCCGCCGTAGGTCCCGCCGGGGCGCGCGTCGCGCCTCCTCTCCCCAGCCACAGGAAATCCCGATGGTCCCCCGCTATTCCCGCCCCGACATGGTCGCGATCTGGACGCCCGAAGCGCGTTTCAAGATCTGGTTCGAAATCGAGGCGCACGCCACCGACGCGCTCGCCGAACTCGGCGTCGTGCCGAAAGAGGCCGCGGCCGCGATCTGGGAAAAGGCGCGTTCGAGGTCGACCGGATCGACGAGATCGAGCGCGAGACCAAGCATGACGTCATCGCTTTCCTGACCAACGTCGCCGAGCATGTCGGCCCCGAGGCGCGCTTCATGCATCAGGGCATGACCTCGTCCGACGTCCTCGACACCTGCCTCGCGGTCCAGCTGGCCAAGGCGAGCGATATCCTGATCGCCGACCTCGACGCGCTGCTGGTCGTGCTCGAACGCCGCGCGCGCGAGCACAAGATGACGCCGACGATCGGCCGCAGCCACGGCATCCACGCCGAACCCGTCACCTTCGGCCTCAAGATGGCGCAGGCGCATGCCGAGTTCGCGCGCAACCGCGCAAGGCTGGTGGCGGCGCGCGCCGACGTCGCGACCTGCGCGATCTCGGGCGCGGTGGGCACGTTTGCCAACATCGACCCGTTCGTCGAGGACTATGTCGCGGGCAAGCTCGGCCTGTCGGTCGAGCCCGTCTCGACCCAGGTCATCCCGCGCGATCGCCACGCGATGTTCTTCGCGACACTCGGCGTGATCGCCAGCTCGATCGAGCGGCTCGCGACCGAGATCCGCCACCTCCAGCGCACCGAAGTGCTCGAGGCGGAAGAGTATTTCTCGCCCGGCCAGAAGGGCTCCTCGGCGATGCCGCACAAGCGCAACCCGGTCCTGACCGAGAACCTGACCGGTCTCGCGCGCATGGTCCGCGGCTATGTCACGCCCGCGCTCGAGAATGTCGCGCTGTGGCATGAGCGCGACATCTCGCACTCGTCGGTGGAGCGGTACATCGGGCCCGACGCGACGATCACGCTCGACTTCGCGCTCGCGCGGCTGACCGGGGTGATGGACAAGCTGGTCGTCTATCCGGCGCGGATGGAGAAGAATCTCAACAAGATGGGCGGGCTCGTCCATTCGCAGCGCGTCCTCCTCGCGCTGACGCAGGCCGGGGTGAGCCGCGAGGACGCCTATCGCCTCGTCCAGCGCAACGCGATGAAGGTGTGGGATTCGGACGGCGCACTCTCGCTGCTCGACCTGCTCAAGGCCGATCCCGAAGTGACGCTGAGCGATGCCGAGCTCGAGGACAAGTTCGACCTTGGCTATCACCTCAAGCACGTCGACACGATCTTCGCCCGAGTGTTCGGCGCGGCCTAACGGCGGAAGTTCGACTACCCCCTCGTCATCCTGACGAAAGTCAGGATCCGGAGCCAAGCAGCGCCGCACCGCGTTACTCTGGATCCTGACTTTCGTCAGGATGACGGGCGGGGAGAGGCTGAGCCCACCAAGTGCACGCAACGCAATTACGATTTCATGTTACAAAATTGCGACAACTCGCAACTATCGCCATATCACTGATGCCGGATACTACTCCGGCATCGGAGACCTACCCATGCGCATGTTCGAAACCGTGACCAGCTCGATGCTGGCGATCGCGGCTCAAGCGCTGGTGGTCGGGGTGGTCATTTCCACCCTCTGATCCATCGGCCCGCCCGCCCCTCCAAGGAGGGGCGCGGCTAGGGTCGCAGGCTCCCGCTTTTCAGGCTGCAAAGGCAAGGCGCGGTCGATGATCGTCATCGTTGGCGCAACTAAGCGCGTCGGGTTTGCGCACGCGTATCGCACGGCGGTTTGCACCCACCGGCCGCCCACGTCGTAAAACCGACGCCAGCCGCGCCGGCAAACTCCGGATCCGCAGGCTCGACACCGCGCCGATCAACCCAATCGACACGTCCAGATACGCCGACACTTCGAACGATGCCAGCCAGATCGCGATGTCGGGCGCGCCCATCATGGCAACCCGGACCCTGTCGCCGTCATCGGCGAACATCATGACGCACGCTGCCGCAATCAGCACCAGACCGACCGCGACGTCGCCGCGCGTCAGCCGCGCCACCCGCCTGACCGGCGCCTCGACCAAAAGCATGCGGAGGAACCGAGACAGGGGGATCGTGGGCACCGCGAGCATCAGCAGCCAGCAAGCGAGAAACGTCACACCGATTGCCGCCACACTATCCCCCTGTCACGCGCGCCAAGCAGCGCGGCCTATTCCGCGGCGAAGACGCCCTTCAGCTTGGCGAAGAACCCTTGGCTGTCGGGGCATTCGTCGCCGGTCTCGGTCTCGCGGAACATTTCGAGCAGTTCCTTCTGCCGGTTCGACAAGCGGGTCGGGGTCTCGACGTCGATCTGCACGACCAGATCGCCATGACCGCGGCCCTGCAATACCGGCATGCCGGCACCGCGCTGACGCAGCTGCTTGCCCGACTGGATACCCGCCGGGATCTTCACTTCGTGCGTGCGCCCGTCGAGGCCGGGGATCGACAGCGATCCGCCGAGTGCCGCGACCGTGAAGCTGATCGGTGCGCGCGCGAACAGCGTCGTACCCTCGCGCTCGAACAGATTATGCTTGGTGACGTGGAGGAAGATATAGAGATCGCCCGCCGGTGCACCGCGCGCGCCGGCCTCGCCCTCGCCCGTCATCCGGATCCGCGTGCCTTCATCGACACCGGGCGGCACGTTGATGCTGAGCGTCTTGGTCTTCTCGACCCGGCCCTCGCCGCGGCAATCGGGGCATGGATCGGCGATCACCTGACCCGCGCCGTTGCAGACCGGGCAGGCGCGCTCAACCACAAAGAAGCCCTGCTGTGCGCGGACCTTGCCGTGACCGCCGCAATGCTGGCAGGTCTTGGCACGCGTACCGGCCTTAGCGCCCGACCCGTCGCACGTGTCGCACACGGCCGAGACGTCGACGGTGATCTCGGTCGCCTTGCCGTGGAACGCCTCTTCCAAGCTGACTTCCATGTCGTACCGCAAATCCGCGCCGCGACGTGCCGACGATCGGCCACCGCCGCCGCGCTGCGCGCCGCCCATGAATTCGCCGAAAACGCTCTCGAAAATGTCGCTGAAGCCGCCGAAATCCTGCGCGCCGCCGCCATGACCGCCGCCGCCGCCATTCTGGAACGCGGCATGGCCGAAGCGATCATAGGCCGCACGCTTCTGGGGATCCTTGAGGCAGTCATACGCCTCGCTGACCGCCTGGAACTGGGCCTCCGAATCCTTGCAACCGGCATTCTTGTCCGGGTGATATTTCATCGCGAGCTTGCGGTAGGACGACTTGATCGTCCCCGCATCCGCGGTCCGCTCGATTTCGAGCAGTTCGTAATAGTCTGTCTGGGTACTCATAACGGCCCTCTTAGCCCTCTCCCTCCGGGGAGAGGGTTGGGTGAGGGGCCGTTCCGGACGACAGCGCGCGGAACTGCCCCTCACCCCCGCCCCCTCCTCCCCCGACCGGCACCCATGAAAATATTACTTTCATGGGACCCTGGGGAGAGGGAGTTTCAGTTACGCCTTCGGGTTCTCGTCGACTTCCGAGAATTCGGCGTCGACGACGTCGTCGTCCTTCTTCGCCGCATCGCCATCAGCCGACGGCGAGGCATCCGCCTGAGCCTGCTTCTCGTAGATCGCCTGGCCGAGCTTCATCGCGACCTGGGCGAGCGCGGTGCTCTTCTCGGTCATCGCATCGGCATCGCCGCCTTCGACCGCGGCCTTGGTCGCGTCTATCGCGGCCTGGATCTCGGTCTTGAGCGCATCGTCCACCTTGTCGCCATTATCGGCAAGCTGACGCTCGGTCGTGTGGATCAGGCTCTCGGCGTTGTTCTTCGCCTCGGCGCCCGCACGACGCTTCTTGTCCTCCTCGGCGAAGGTCTCAGCATCGCGGACCATCTGGTCGATGTCGCTGTCCGAAAGACCACCCGATGCCTGGATGCGGATCTGCTGCTCCTTGCCGGTGCCCTTGTCCTTGGCCGAGACGCTGACGAGACCGTTGGCGTCGATGTCGAACGTGACCTCGATCTGCGGCACGCCGCGCGGTGCCGGCGGGATGCCGACGAGATCGAAATTGCCGAGCATCTTGTTGTCGGCCGCCATCTCGCGCTCGCCCTGGAACACGCGGATCGTCACCGCGCCCTGGTTGTCGTCCGCGGTCGAATAGGTCTGCGACTTCTTGGTCGGGATCGTCGTGTTGCGATCGATCATCCGGGTGAACACGCCACCCAGCGTCTCGATGCCCAGCGACAGCGGCGTCACGTCGAGCAGCAGCACGTCCTTGACGTCGCCCTGCAGCACGCCGGCCTGGATCGCGGCGCCCATCGCGACGACCTCGTCCGGGTTGACGCCGGTGTGCGGCTCCTTGCCGAAGAATTGCTTCACGACTTCACGGACGCGCGGCATGCGCGTCATGCCGCCGACCAGCACGACCTCGGAGATGTCGTCGGCCTTCAGACCGGCGTCAGCGAGTGCCTTCTTGCAGGGGTCGAGCGTCCGCTTGACCAGGTCCTCGACCATCCGCTCCAGATCGGCGCGCGTGATCGACTTCACCAGATGCTTCGGGCCGTTCTGGTCCGCGGTGATGAAGGGCAGGTTGACCTCGGTCGACTGCGCCGAGCTGAGCTCGATCTTCGCCTTCTCGGCCGCTTCCTTCAGACGCTGCAGCGCCAGCTTGTCCTTGGCGAGGTCGATGCCCTCCGCCTTCTTGAACTCGTCGGCGAGGAACTGGACGATCTTGTTGTCGAAATCCTCACCGCCGAGGAAGGTGTCGCCGTTGGTCGCCTTCACCTCGAACACGCCGTCGCCAATCTCGAGGATCGAGATGTCGAACGTGCCGCCGCCAAGATCATAGACCGCGATCGTCTTGCCGTCCTGCTTGTCGAGGCCGTAGGCCAGCGCCGCTGCGGTCGGCTCGTTGATGATGCGCAGCACTTCAAGGCCGGCGATCTGGCCGGCGTCCTTGGTCGCCTGGCGCTGTGCGTCGTTGAAGTATGCGGGAACGGTGATGACTGCCTGCGTGACCGTCTCGCCGAGATACGACTCAGCGGTTTCCTTCATCTTCTGCAGCGTGAACGCCGAGATCTGCGACGGCGAATAGTCCTTGCCGCCGGCCGAGACCCATGCGTCGCCGTTCGGCCCGCGCGAAATCTTGTACGGGACCAGCTCGGTGTCCTTCTTGGTGATCGGATCGTCGAAACGACGGCCGATCAGGCGCTTCACCGCAAAGATGGTATTGTCGCCGTTGGTCACTGCCTGGCGCTTGGCCGGCTGGCCGACCAGTCGCTCGCCGTCCTTGGCGAATGCGACGATCGACGGCGTGGTGCGCGCGCCTTCGGAATTCTCGATGACCTTGGGCTTGCCACCTTCCATGACGGAAACGCAGCTGTTGGTCGTGCCGAGATCGATACCGATTACTTTAGCCATGAGTTTAAATAGCCCCTCACACATCGTAAAAAAAGTCTCGGGCTCCACCCCGTTACGGCAGTGGAACCTTTCGATTGATGGGCGCGATATAGGTTGGCTCGCGCTTGCCGCAAGATTGTACGGCTCGTAGAGATCGCAAGAGGGGTATGAAGTGGCGATGATGACGATGCGTGGTATTTTTGCCGTGACGGCCCTGGTCGGGGTGGCGGCCTGTGCACAGCCGCAACAGCTGTCCGTCGAGAAGGCGTGGGTCCGGCTCGCTGCGGTCAAGGGTGGACCGGCAGCAGGCTATTTCACGATCCATGGCGGGCCGGCCGATGCGACGCTGATCAACGTCACCACCGATGTCGCGATCCGGAGCGAGATGCACGAGAGCATGTCGGCCGGCGGCGTGTCGTCGATGAAACCGATCGCGCGCGTCGAGATCCCGGCCAAGACCGATGTCGTGTTCGCGCCGGGCGGCCGTCACGTGATGCTGTTCGACGTAAATCCCGGCATCAAGCCCGGTGAACGCACCATCACCTTCACCCTCACCTTCGCCGACGGCACCAGAATCCTGCAGAACGCGGCCGTCGTCGGCGCCGGCGACACCGGAACCAAGTGAGCGTTCGCGATCGGTCGACGCGAGCGCTGACCCCGGCCGAGACGCGGCTCGCGGCGTCGGTCTTCGGCGATGCGATCGACTATGCGCCGGTGCGCCTGGCGCGCAGCAAATGGGCCTTCTTCCAGCCGCGCGACACGGTGATGGCGCCGCGCGGGTGCATCCATTTCCACCCCAAGGGCGATCTGTGGTGCGACGATTTCGCGCACGCCCATCTGACGTTGCAAGGGCTGTTCATCCACGAGATGACGCATATCTGGCAGCACCAGCGCGGTATCTTTCTCCCGCTCGTACGGCATCCGTGGTGCCGCTACGACTATGCGCTGCGTCCCGGCGTCGCGCTGCACCGCTACGGTATAGAGCAGCAGGGCGAGATCGTCCGCCACGCCTTCCTGCTGCGTGCCGGCGCGACGGTCGCAGGCGCCCCGCCGCTCGCGCAGTACGAGACGCTGCTTCCGTTCAAGCCGCAGGTGTCGGCCTAGTCCGCCACTCCCCAAACCGTCACCCCAGCGAACGCTGGGATGACGTGGGCTAGGACGATATCAGAGCCAGCTGCGCCCATCCGGTCCCGCACAGCCATAAGGCGGCAACTGCCCGAAGAACCGCTCCTGCATCTTGTGACAGCCCCAGGCGCGCAGCGGCGCGGGCGCATAGCCGTTCAGCGCGATGCCGACCTCGTCATACGGGGTCTCGCCGCGCGCGACATACATGTACCAGCGCCCGCCGAACCTGACCGCCGCCGCGACCAGCACGACACACACGACCTGAAGAATCTTCTGCATTTCCGCCCTTTTCGTGATGAAGGGCGCCCCGTTGCAGATAACATGGATTAATATCAACCACCGGAAAGCGAGCCCAGCCGGTGGCGATTCGCCACCTACAATGCGTCGAAATCGATAGCTTGTGTTCTATCAAGCGCTTGCGGCGCTTCGGGCATCGGATATTTCAGTCCGGTCGCACAATTAAAAAGTACGACGCGGTCGTCTTCGTCGACCAGACCGGTGTTCAGCGCATGGGTGTAGGCCGCGAGCGTCGCGCCGCCCTCTGGGCACAGCAGCAGCCCGTCCTGCTTCGCGGCAGCCTCGACCGCCTTGAGGATCGCGGGATCGCCGACCGCCATCGCCTGCCCGCCGCTCTCGCGGACCGCGCGCAGGATCAGGAAGTCGCCGACCGCCTTGGGGACGCGAATGCCCGCCGCGACGGTGCTCGCATCCTCCCAGCGCTCGGCATGCTCCTCACCCGCCTCGAACGCGCGGACGATCGGCGCGCAGCCGCTCGCCTGCACCGCAAACATCTTGGGTCGTTCGGAGCCGATCCAGCCAAGCTGTTCGAGCTCGTCGAACGCCTTCCACATGCCAATCAGGCCGGTGCCGCCACCGGTCGGGTAGAAGATCGCATCGGGCAGCTTCCAGCCGAACTGCGCGGCCAGTTCTAGCCCCATCGTCTTCTTGCCCTCGATCCGATAGGGCTCCTTCAGCGTCGAGAAATCAAACCAGCGCCCCTCGGCGGCGCCCTTGCCGACGATCGCACCGCAATCGTCGATCAGCCCGTTGACGCGCCAAACGCGCGCGCCCTGCATCGCAATCTCGCGGACGTTGATCTCGGGCGTGTCGTCGGGACAGAGCACGATCGTCTCGATCCCGCAACGCGTGGCGTAGGCGGCCAGCGCCGCGCCCGCATTGCCGTTGGTCGGCATCGCGATCCTGGTGACGCCAAGCTCCTTCGCCATCGCCACCGCCATGACGAGCCCGCGCGCCTTAAAGCTGCCGGTCGGCAGCCGCCCTTCGTCCTTCACGAGGACGTTGGGGCCACCGGACTTCGGGATCGGCACCAGCGGCGTCTCGATCTCGCCAAGGCTGACGATATTGGACGTCTGCCGCACGGGCAGCAGCTCGCGCCACCGCCATAGATCGGTGGGACGCGCCTCGATCGTGTCCCGCGAGATTGT
This sequence comes from Sphingomonas sp. Ant20, assembly GCF_000783375.1. NCBI lineage: Bacteria > Pseudomonadati > Pseudomonadota > Alphaproteobacteria > Sphingomonadales > Sphingomonadaceae > Sphingomonas > Sphingomonas sp. Ant20. The sequence goes on along the minus strand of NZ_JRVI01000194.1, from coordinate 9,719 downwards.
CGCCCGCACCGCGTCGAGGTCGTAGCGGACGAGCAATGGCCTGCCCGCACGCGAAAGGCCATGAAGCTGGTCCGCCTCATAGCGTTCGCCGGTGATCGAACATTCGAGATGCGTGACGAACGTCTCGCGATCGGTGGTCAGATTCTCGTTCATGGCGTCATCCCGGCGAGGCAGAAAGTTGAGCGCCGCCTCCTGCCGTTCCCCCGCGAAGGCGGGGGCCCAGGGTCACAGGCGACAGCGTTTGAAACCCTGGCCTCCCGCCTTCGCGGGAGAACACCAGACCGACAGGCTCACCCCGCCTTGGCGACGCCCACCATCGCAGGCCGCAGCAGGCGATCCTTGATCATGTAGCCCGCCTGCATTTCCTGGACGATCGTCCCGGCCGGCTGGTCGCTCGGGATCTCCAGCATCGCCTGATGCTTGTTCGGGTCGAGCATCTGGCCCTCGGCCGCGATCTTCGTGATGCCGTGGCGCTGGAACACGCTCTCCAGCTCGCGACCGGTGGCCTCGAGCCCGGTGACGAGGCCCTTCATCTTGTCGTCCGCACGCAGGTCCGCCGGGATCGCCGACAGGCCGCGGGCGAGGTTGTCGGCAACCGACAGCACGTCGCGCGCGAACGCGGTGGCGGCATAGGCGCGCGCGTCCTGCGCTTCCTTCTCGGCGCGGCGGCGGACATTCTGCACCTCGGCCTGCGCATAGAGGACATTCTGCTTGGCCTCGGCGAGCTGGTTCTCCAGCTCGGCGACGCGATCGTTCGAGGCCACTTCGGGTGCGGCTTCGGCGGTCTCCTCGCGCAGGTCGGCAGGCGTGTTCTGATCGATATCGGACATTGTTTTCCCTATAAGTTGGGCCGGCTCAACCCATCAACCGGGCGAGCGTTGCAGCCGTGAAATCCACCATGGGCACGACGCGCGCATAGTTCAACCGCGTGGGGCCGATCACGCCCACCACGCCGACCACTCGCCCGTCCAATCCGCGGAACGGTCGCGCGATCACCGACGAGCCGGACAGGGCGAATAATTTGGTCTCCGCGCCGATGAAGATCCGCGTCGAATCGCCCGCCCGCGCGCTGTCGAGCAGCGATGCGACCTCCTGTTTTCCCTCAAGATCGTCGAGCAGGTCGCGGACCCGGTCGAGATCGGCGGCGGCGGCGGCATCGATCAACCGCCCCTGCCCGCGGACGATCAGCACCGGGCGGCGATCCGCATCCTCGCTCCACACCGCGATCCCGCCCTCGACCAGCATCCGCGCCGCACCGTCGAGCGCCGCCTGCCCGTCCGCCAGCTCGCGCTCGATCCGCAGCCGCGCCTCGGCCAGCGTCAACCCGCCGAGCTTCGCCGACATGTAATTGCCCGCCTCGACCAAGGTCGATGGCGACATCCCCTTGGGCAGCGCGATCACGCGGTTCTCGACCGAGCCATCCTCGCTGACCAGCACCGCGAGCGCCTGATCGGGCGACAGCGCGACGAACGCGATCTGGCGCAGCGTCATCTCGCGCTTCGGCACCATCACCAACCCCGCGCACGCCGACAGCCCCGACAATGCAAGCGTGGTGGCGGCGAGCGCCTCCTCGACCGGACCACCGACGCCGGCGCGCGCCTCGATCGTCTGGCGCTCCTCGAACGACGGCTCCATCGCCTGCATCATCCCGTCGACGAACAGCCGCAGGCCGCGATCGGTCGGCATCCGCCCCGCGCTCGTATGCGGACTGGCGAGCAGCCCCAGCCCTTCGAGCTCCCCCATCACCCCGCGAATCGAGGCGGGCGACAGGCTGAGCCCGGTCAACTGCGCGATCGTCTTCGACCCCACCGGCGTGCCGCTGGCGAGATAGCTGTCGACGACCGCACGAAAAATATCGCGCGCGCGGTCGTCAGTTCGGTGACGGGGGGCGTGGCCATGCGGCTGATCTAGGCTGGCGAGCCGGAATGCGAAAGGCTAGGCAGCGCTTATTGCCCACCACCCGTTCGTCCTGAGTAGGGACTGAGCGAAGTCGAAGCCCCGTAACGAAGGATGTGCCCCAAGCGGGCCGATCCTTCGATACGCCGCTTCGACGAGCTCAGCAGCTACTCAGGACGAACGGAAGAAGTTTAGGATTACATCATGCGCCCATCCGGCCGTGCCCCAGACCAGATGCGCAGCATCACGATCGAACCCCGCTTCACCAAGCACGCCGAAGGCTCCGTCCTGATCGGCTTCGGCGACACGAAGGTGCTCGTCACCGCCAGCATCGAGGAAAAGGTCCCGCCGTTCCTGCGCGGCAAGGGCGAAGGCTGGGTGACCGCCGAATACGGCATGCTCCCGCGCTCGACCAACACGCGCAACAACCGCGAGGCAGCCAAGGGCAAGCAGTCGGGCCGCACGCAGGAGATTCAGCGCCTGATCGGCCGTTCGCTCCGCGCCGTCACCGACCTGAAGCTGCTCGGCGAGCGCCAGATCGTTCTGGACTGCGACGTGCTTCAGGCCGACGGCGGCACGCGCACTGCCTCGATCTCGGGCGCCTGGGTCGCGCTGCGGCTCGCGATCGACGGACTGCTGGACAGCGGCAAGCTGACCGCCGACCCGCTGACGCAGAAGGTCGCCGCGATCAGCTGCGGCATCTATCAGGGCAACCCCGTGCTCGACCTCGACTATATCGAGGATTCGGGTGCGGATGCGGATGCGAATTTCGTCCTGCTCGAAAACGGCAACATCGCTGAGGCGCAGGCAACGGCCGAGGGCGCGACCTATGACGAGGAGGCGCTGCTCCGCCTGTTGCGGCTCGCCCGCATCGGCTGCGCGGACATCTTCGCGGCACAGGCCAAGGCGGTCGCCAAGTGAGCGGCGAAGGCAGCGCCCCCCAGGCGATCCGCAAGCTCCAGCCCGGCAAGCTCGTCATCGCAAGCCACAACAAGGGCAAGGTGCGCGAGATCGCCGACCTGCTCGCAGGGCGCGGGTTCGACGTCGTGTCGGCGGCGGATCTCGATCTGCCCGAGCCGGTCGAGACCGGGACGACCTTCTTCGCCAATGCCGAGCTGAAGGCACGCTCCGCCGCCGATCTGTCGGGCTATCCCGCGCTCGCCGACGACAGCGGGCTGTGCGTCGATGCGCTGGGTGGCGATCCGGGCGTGTACACCGCCGACTGGGCGGAGACGCCGACCGGTCGCGACTGGTCGATGGCGATGCAGAAGGTCGAGGACGCGCTCGCCGCCAAGGGTCCCGACGCGACCCGCGGCGCGCATTTCGTCAGCGTGCTCGCGCTCGCCTGGCCCGACGGGCATGTCGAATGGTTCGAAGGCCGCGCCGAGGGCACGCTGGTCTGGCCGCCGCGCGGCAAGGTCGGCTTCGGCTATGACCCGATGTTCGTGCCGCTGGGCCATGACCAGACCTATGCGGAGCTGCCGCACGAGACGAAGAACGCGATCAGCCACAGGAACGTCGCGTTCGAACTGCTGAAGGCCGCCGTGTTCTGAAACGCCGCCGGACCGTCACCCCCGGTGACGGTCCGGCGATCTCGGGTGCCTAGTAGCTACGCTCGCCCACCACATTGCCCGGCGGCGAATAGCGGCACACCAGATAATCGTCGCGTTCGTTGCTCGCCATCGCGCATCCGACCGCGGTCGAATTGCGCCAGACGATCTGCGTGTAGTGCGCGACATCCTCATATTTGCCGGTCCGGCTGAACGCGGGCGTCACGCCGTTGACGAAATCCTTCCGTTCGGCGACCCAGTGGCCGATCATCTCGGGATAGGCATAGGCATAGCGCGTGCCGGTCCACAGATTCTCGCCCTCGCGGCCCGGCCCCTGAACCTGATGCGCATGCGCAAATTTGCGCGTATTGGCCATTTCCTCGGCATAGGCGCGCGCGGTGGTCGCGAGCGTATCGCTCCACACCAGCGGCGGGACACCCACGGCCGCCCGCGCGGTATTGTGCCCGTCCATCATCGCCGCCTTGAGTAGCGCAGGCCCGCGCGGTGCCGGCGCCTGCGTCTCGCGCCGCTCCACGACGCGTTCTGGCCCCTGCGCGCAAGCGCCGGCGAACAACGCCGCCGCAACTGCCAGACCCAACCGAACCGTCATTGCGCTTCCTTCTGTCGCTCCGTGCGACCATATGCGCGAGATAATGCCCCCGATCGAAACGCCAAGCCCCGCCCCGCCGCCTTCGGGGGACCTCGCGCTCTACGTCCATTGGCCGTTCTGCGTGTCGAAATGCCCCTATTGCGACTTCAACAGCCATGTCCGCGAGGGCGTCGATCAGGCGGCATGGCGCGCGGCGCTGCTCACCGACCTCGCGCACGAAGCGTCGGTGCTGCCGGGACGCAAGCTCCAGTCGATCTTCTTCGGCGGCGGCACGCCCTCGCTGATGCCACCCGCAACGGTCGCCGCGATCCTCGACGCCGCCGAACGCGCCTGGGGATTTGCCGAGGGGATCGAGATCACGCTCGAGGCCAACCCCTCCTCGGTCGAGGCCGCGCGCTTTGCCGACCTCGCGAGCGCAGGCGTCAACCGCGTGTCGCTGGGATTGCAGTCGCTCGACGATCAGGCGCTGAAATTCCTCGGCCGCGCGCATGACGTGAACGAGGGGCAGGCCGCGCTGGCAACCGCGCAGAGCGTCTTTCCGCGCGTGAGTTTCGACCTGATCTATGCGCTCCCCGGCCAGCGTCTTACCGACTGGCGCGCCGAACTCGCGCGCGCGCTGAGCTTCGGGACCGAGCATCTGTCGCTCTATCAGCTGACGATCGAGCCCGGCACGCGGTTCGCGACGGAGGCGCTGGCAGGCCGCATCGTCATTCCCGACGGCGACAGCGCGGCGGACCTGTTCGAGGCGACACGCGCCGACACCAAAGCCGCCGGGCTCCCCGCCTATGAAACCTCGAACCACGCGCGGCCGGGGTCGGAGAGCCGCCACAATCTCGCCTATTGGCGCTACCAGGATTATGCCGGGATCGGCCCAGGGGCGCATGGTCGCCGCGACGGCCTGGCGACAGTGCGCCGCAAGAAGCCCGAAAACTGGCTCGCGGCGATCGAGCGCAACGGCCACGGGATGGAGGTCGAGGAGCCCCTCACCCCCTCGCGCGCGCGACCGAGGCGCTGCTGATGGGGCTGCGCCTGGCCGAGGGAGTCGATCTCGACCGGATCACGCAGCTCAACGCCGGCGTGGTGCCGGTGGATCTCGCCGCCGTCGCACGGCTCGAGGATCTCGGCCTCGTCGCCCGCTCACCGGGCCGGCTGCGCGTCACCGAAGCGGGGGCGCTGCTGCTCGACGCGATCCTGCCCGAGATCGTGACGGCGTAACCCTGCCGGCCTCCCCGCGCAGGCGGGAAGGCCGGTAAGGCGCTGGCTTATTTCCCGAAGCCGGTCGGCGCCGGCGACACCACGCTCGTCGTGCCGCCGCGGATTTCCTTCACCTCCAGCGCGCGCTCGGCGACATTGTCGCGGCCGAAGCGAAACGCACCGTCGATGCCCGAAAAGCCGTCGCCATCGCGCAGCCGCGACACGGGGAACGCCGTCCCCGGCTTCCAGTCTCGCGCGATCCGCACCGTCAGCAGCACCGAATCATAGCCGAGGCTCGACAGGCGGTACGGTCCGCTGCCGAAGCGTGCGCGGTATTTGGCGGCATATTGCCGGTACAACGTATCCGACACGCTCGCATACCAGGCGCCGTTCAACGCCGGCTTGGCGGCGACGCTCGATTCGGAATTCCACAGCTCGGTGCCGAGGATCCGGGTCGATGCGCCCGCGCCGCGCTTCACCAGCGCCGCCGCCGACGCCGCGGTCGAACCGCTGTCGGCGATCAGCACGGCATCATAGGGTGCCTTTGCGGCGAGCCGCGTGACCGCGCCCGACACGCCACCGGCCGTCCGGCCATAGGTCTGGAGCGACACGACCTGGCCGCCCGCCCCCTCGACCGCGCGGAGGAATGCAGTCGAGGCGCGCTCGCCATACAGTCCGTTCGGGACCAGCCCGGCAAAGTTCGACACGCCGCGCTCGCGCGCGAAATCGACGACGCGCGAAATCGACTGGGTCGGCACATAGCCCATCAGATAGGCGCCGTTGCCGGCCACCCCGAGATCGTTCGAGAAGCTCAGCACCGGCACGCCCGCCGCGCGCGCGATCGGCGCGACCGTGCGCACGTCCTCGGACAACAGCGGCCCCAGGATCAGCTGCGCACCCTCTGCGATCGCGCGCTGGGCCGCAGCCGCGGCACCCGTCGCGGTATCGTAATTGGTGATCCGCACGCGCTGGTTCTGCGTGTCGAGCAGCGCCATCATCGTCGCATTGGCGATCGACGTGCCGACCCCCGCATTGCTTCCCGACAGCGGCACGAGCAGCGCGACGCGGTTGCGCTCGGCATCGCGCGGGATGCCGGTCTCGACCCCGATCGTGGGCGTGTCGGCAGGACGGGTGGTCGGGCGCTGCTGCGACGGCTCGACGGGACCGCGCGGGACGATCGTCTGGCACGCGCCCAGCAGGCAGGCCATCGTGAGTGCCGCCGAGCGCCCAAACGCGCGCATCCGGTGCCGGGCCGATTGCCCTATCGTCGCTGCGTCTGCCATGACAATCCCCATGAACCCTGAAACTCCACTGAACCCCGGCCTTTACATCGTCGCGACGCCGATCGGCAATCTCGGTGATCTGTCGCCGCGTGCCGCCGATATCCTCGCGCGTGCCGACGTCGTCGCGGTCGAGGACAGCCGCGTCACCGCCGGTCTGCTCCGCCATGTCGGGACCAAGACGCCGATGGTCCCCTATCATGATCACAGCGCCGAGGGCGTCCGCCCCGCGCTGATCGCGCGGATGGCGACCGAGGCGGTGGCGCTGGTGTCCGACGCGGGCACGCCGCTGATTTCCGATCCCGGATTCAAGCTGGTGCGCGACGCGCGCGCGGCGGGGCATCTCGTGGTGACGATCCCCGGCCCCTGCGCCGCGGTCGCCGCGCTCACGCTGGCGGGCCTGCCGACCGATCGCTTCCTGTTCGTCGGCTTCCTGCCGTCCAAGGCGCATGCCCGGTCGGAGGCGATCGCCGAGATCGCGACGATCCGCGCGACGCTGGTGCTCTACGAATCGGGTCCGCGTCTCGGTGCCAGCCTTGCCGCGCTCGCCGAAGGACTCGGCGACCGTGAGGCGGCGGTCACACGTGAGATCACCAAGCGGTTCGAGGAGGCGGTGACCGGCACGCTGACGAACCTCGCCACTCGCTACGCCGACGCCCCGCCGCGTGGCGAGATCGTCATCGTCATCGCCCCCCCCGGCGACGCCCCCCCGGCCAGCGCGGCGGATGCCGACACGGCGCTGGCCGATGCCCTCACCCGCCTCTCCACCGGCCAGGCCGCGAGCGAGGTTGCGAAGGTACTCGGGCTCGACCGCAAGACGCTCTACGCCCGCGCGCTCGAATTGAAGGCGAAGGGGTGACCCTCCCCGCCCCGCGCCCCTCCCGCAGGCGGACGGCGAGCACCGCCGATCGACAGGTCGCGGAAGCTGCGGGGCGGCGCGGGGAGCGGCTGGCCGGCTGGTGGCTGCGACTAAAGGGCTGGAGCATCCTCGACCGCCGCGTGCGGACGCCTGCGGGCGAGGTCGACATCGTCGCGCGCAAGGGGACGCTGGTCGCGTTCGTCGAGGTGAAGACGCGCGCGACCGCCGCCGAACTCGACTTCGCGATCGACGAGCGGCGGCTCGCGCGGGTCGCCGCGGCGGCAGAGTTTTTGATGCCGCGCTATGCCGGGCCCGGCGACGACATCCGCGTCGACGTCATCCTGCTCGCGCCCGGCACGCGCCCCCGCCATATCGAGAATGCATGGATCGGCTGAGCGGGTCGGGTGACTTGCGGCCCGCGCGCACCTACATGCGCTCGACCGCATAGAAGGAAGACGCATGAGCCTCACCGTCGCCGTCCAGATGGACCCGCTCGACAGCATCAATATCGCGGGCGATTCGACCTTCGCGCTGATGCTCTCCGCACAAAAGCGCGGGCACCGGCTGTTCCATTATGCCGCGGAGGATCTCAACTACCGCGACGGCCGGGTCTGGGCGAAGGCGCACCCCGTCACCGTGCAGCGCGTGACCGGCGATCATTTCAGCGTCGGCGAGCCGGTAAACCTCGATCTCGGCGACGAGGCCGACGTCGTGCTCATGCGGCAGGACCCGCCCTTCGATCTCGGCTACATCACCGCGACGCATCTGCTCGAGCGGATCGCCGGCAAGACGCTGGTCGTCAACGACCCGGCACAGGTCCGCAACGCACCCGAAAAGGTGTTCGTGCTCGACTATCCGCAGTTCATGCCGCCGACGCTCGTCACGCGCAGCCTCGACGAGGCGCGCGCTTCCTGGCCGAGCACGGCGCGATCGTGATCAAGCCGCTGCACGGCAATGGCGGCAAGGCGATCTTCAAGGTCGAATCGGACGGTGCCAACCTGTCCGCGCTGATCGAGGTGTTCAACATGACGTGGCGCGAGCCGCACATGGTCCAGGCGTTCCTTCCCGACGTGGCCAAGGGCGACAAGCGCATCGTGCTGGTCGACGGCGAAGTCGCCGGCGCGATCAACCGCCTGCCGGGCGAGGGCGAGATCCGCTCCAACCTCGCGGTCGGCGGCTCGGCGGAAAAGACCGAGCTGACCCCGACCGAGCGCGAGATCTGCGCGGTCCTCGGGCCTGAACTCAGGAAGCGCGGGCTGCTGTTCGTCGGCATCGACGTGATCGGCGGCAAGTGGCTGACCGAGATCAACGTGACCTCGCCCACCGGCATCGTCGCGATCGAACGATTCGACGGCACTGACGTCTCCGCGATGATCTGGGACGCGATCGAGGCGAAGGTCGCGGCGCGGTAGGAAAACCACCATCCCGGTTCAGGCCGGGATGGTGCGACCGCGCTGTCGAGGGAACACATGCGGCCTCCCGGAAGTATCGGTTAGCCATGACCGAATTTATCATCAACCTGATCGCCTGGGGCGGCTATTTCGGCATCTTTTTGCTGATGGCGCTCGAGAATATCGTCCCGCCCGTGCCGTCCGAGGTGATCATGGGGCTCGGCGGCATTGCCGTCGCGCGCGGCCATATGGCGGTCGTGCCGCTGATCGTCGCGGGTACGATCGGGTCGGTCGCGGGCAATTACTTCTGGTATTATATCGGCCGGAACATCGGCTACGAGCGCTTCCGTCCGTTCGTCGAGCGGCATGGCCGCTGGCTGACGATCGAATGGTCGGATATCGAGAAGGTCCACCGGTTCTTCGTGAAGCGCGGCGGCTGGGTGATCTTCGTCTTCCGCTTCATGCCGACCTTCCGGACGATCATCTCGCTCCCGGCCGGCATGACGTACATGCCGTTGTGGAAGTTCGTGATCTGGACCGCTGCGGGCAGCGCGATCTGGAACACCGTGCTCGCCTATGCCGGCATCCTGCTCGGCTCGCGCTTCCAGCAGCTCGACCGCTATATCGGCCCGGTGTCGGTCGCGACGTTCGTCATCATCGCACTCGCCTATGGCTGGCGCGTGCTGACATGGAAGCCGAAAGGCTGACCCTGCGCTACGCCCGCGGATGCGCGTTGCGGTACACGTCCATCAGATGCGCCGCATCGACCTGCGTATAGATCTGCGTCGAGCTGAGGCTCGCATGGCCGAGCAGCTCCTGCAACGCGCGCAGGTCCGCCCCGCGTCCCAGCAGATGCGTCGCAAAACTGTGGCGCAGCGCGTGCGGGGTCGTCCGCTCGCCAAGCCCGAGCCGCTCGCGGGCCCCGCGGACCGCGCGGCG